>CANQGN010000192.1 GCA_947623215.1 uncultured Clostridia bacterium | reverse complement strand
GCCAAATCGGTTTTATTGCCCACCACAATTTGCGGCAGCGCGGCCAGCGCCGGGGAGTAAGCCGCCAGCTCCCGGTCGATGGTTTGCATATCCTCCACCGGGTCGCGCCCCTCGCTGCCAGACGCGTCTACCAAATGCAGCAGCAACCGGCAGCGCTCCACATGGCGCAAAAAGCGGTGGCCCAGCCCCACGCCTTCGCCCGCGCCCTCTATCAGGCCCGGAATATCCGCCATAACGAACGACCCGCCCTGCGGGGCGGCCACCACCCCCAGCACGGGCGACAGAGTGGTAAAGGGGTAGTTGGCAATTTTGGGCTTGGCCTCGCTTACCACCGAAAGCAGGGTCGATTTACCGGCATTGGGAAAGCCCAGCAGCCCTACGTCTGCCAGTAACTTCAGCTCCAGCTGCAAGCGGTATTCCTCCCCCGGGGCGCCGGTTTTGGCAAAGCGGGGGGCCTGCCGGGTGGCGGTGGCAAAGTGGCTGTTGCCCCAGCCCCCCCGACCGCCTTTGGCAATCACGTAGTCTTCGCCCGGGCGCGAAACGTCGGCCAGCAATCGGCCGGTTTCTTCCTCTTTTACCAGCGTACCGGCGGGCACCGGCACTACCAGGTCCTGCCCGCCCCGGCCAAACCGCCGCCCCGCCGCGCCGTTTTGGCCGTTTTCGGCCTCGTACCGGCGCTGGTAGCGAAAGTCAGAAAGGGTAGACAAATTGCTGTCTACCCGAAAAATCACGTTGCCGCCCCGGCCGCCGTCGCCGCCGTCCGGCCCGCCGGCGGCCACGTATTTTTCTCGCCGGAAGGAGACGGCGCCGTTGCCGCCCCGCCCGGCTTTTACCGTAATATTGGCAATATCTACAAACATGGGCTACTCCTTACCGTCCGCGTTCGTTTTTTTGCTTTTTGCTTTTAGAACGCGGCAAAAAGGGCGCTTCCCCCGCCGGCAGCCGGGAAAACGCCCCTTCAAGCTTCGTTACCGAATCGCGCCGTTACCCTTACTCGGCCGCGTAAACGCTCACGCATTTGCGGTCGCGGCCCATGCGCTCAAACTTTACCTTGCCGTCAATTAAGGCAAACAGGGTATCGTCTGACCCGCGGCCCACGTTGTTGCCGGGGTGAATATGGGTGCCGCGCTGGCGAATGAGAATATTACCGGCCAGCACGTACTGCCCGTCCGCCCGCTTTAAGCCAAGGCGTTTCGACTCGGAATCCCGCCCGTTTTTGGTGGAACCGACGCCCTTTTTATGAGCAAATAATTGAAGATTCACGCAAAACATTTCATTTTCCTCCGTTCAAATTAAGCGTTGCCACGCGCACGCAGCGGGGATACTGCGCCGCAATCGCCTGCAAATGGCGCTGCAATGCCAGCAACAGGTCGTTTGGGGCGGCGGTATAAAGCCGAAACCGCCCGTCTGTCTGCTCGGCCTCTAGCCCCTCGCCCAAAGCTTCACTTAAGGCGTTGGCGGTAAAAATGACCGCCGACGACACGGCGCTGCATACAATGTCGGCGCCGGGGGCGGCATACCCGCTGTGCCCCTGCACCAAAACCCCGCAGGGCAGCCGGTCTTGCAGGCTGAAAACCGCCGTAATCATGCCAAAGTCAGCCGCTTACTCGGCCGCCTCGGCAGTCGGCGCCTCTACCCCGTTTACCGAAACGATTTCCAGCTTGGTGTAGGGCTGGCGATGACCCATTTTGCGTTTCTCGTTTTTCTTGGGTTTGTAGGTAAAAACGGTAATCTTTTTGCCTTTGCCGTTTTTCAGCACCTTGGCCACCACCGGAATATCCAGCGTGGGGGCGCCTACCTGCAGGCCGTTTTCGTCGCCACAGGCCAGCACGGTATCAAAGGTGACCGTTTCGTCTGCCTCGACGGGCAGTTTTTCGACAAACAGTACGTCGCCGGGCTGTACCCGGTACTGTTTGCCGCCGGTTTGAATAATCGCGTACATAACAGGTTACTCCATTTTCTGTAAGACTCGCTGTTTTGCGGGCGGGCGGCTGCCGCCGCCGCTTACCGGTAATTTTCGCACAGCAAAAACCACCGCCCGAACCAAGCGGCTTACCCAGTTTACCACAGCGCCCCCTGGTTTGTCAAGAATTTTTTGTTAGCCTTTCAGCTTACCCTTTCAGTCCCCGCGCCTGCCGATCCATATCCTCTATTACAATGTCGAATATCTCGCCCAGCGAAGCGCAGTAGGCCAGCACCAGCCAGGGTTCGTTGGTGTGGTAGTGCAGTTTAATTAAGTCTTCGTCGCCCACCGCAAGCAGGCAGTCGCCCTCAAAGTGCGACTGAATGTAGTCGTGAATTTCGTCTTCGTCCAAATCGTGCCCTTCTATGAGCAGCTGGGTATCATAGCGGTAATCCATTTTTCCTTGATCTTCCCTCTCTATTGGTATGGTACCGCTACAGTATACCCGGTTTTTGGGCCGGTGTCAAGGGGAAGCGGCGGGGCGGCGGCTTGCATTTTGCCCGGCGGCGGGGTATAATAACGGCGGGCAAGCCTTTTTACACCAAACGGATT
>CANQGN010000191.1 GCA_947623215.1 uncultured Clostridia bacterium | reverse complement strand
GCATGGCCTTTAGCCCCCGGTAGGCCCGGCCTACCAGCGCCATCTCGCGCCGGTGTATGACCGCCGGGCCCATTTGGCTTACCAAGGCCACCCCCGCCGCCAGCCCCGCAATGCCGGGCAGGTTTAAGGTGCCGCTTTCCAGCCGCTCCGGCAGTTCCTCCGGCTGGGAAAAGCTGGCGGAGTAATTACCGGTGCCCCCCTGCATAAGGGTGTGGGGCAGCGTGCCCCCGCACAGCAGCGCACCGGTGCCCATGGGCCCGTACAGCCCCTTGTGGCCGGGCAGGCAGAGGAAGTCAATCTTCATTTTCTCCACGTCTATGGGCAGCACCCCGGCCGTTTGGGCGGCGTCTACCGCAAAGGGCACCCCCCGGTCGCGGCAGAGGCGGCCGATTTCTGCAATCGGCAGCACCGCCCCGCAGACGTTCGAGGCATGGGTGCAAATCACCAGCCGGGTAGCGTCGTCTATCAGCCGGGCGAAGGAGCGCACCGTCGCCGCCGGGTCGTCTAAAAACACCTCCGCTATGCGAATGCGGCAGCCGCTTTTTTTGCATTCCTCCAGCGGGCGCATAACCGCGTTGTGCTCCAGCGACGAAGTAACAATGGCGGCGTTTTGCAGCCCCAGCCCCTTGATGACGGTGTTAATGGCCTGGGTGCAGTTTTGGGTAAACACCACCCGCTCCGGCGACGAAAAGCCAAAGAACCCCGCCAGCGCCTGCCGACAGGCAAACACCGCCTCTGCCGCCGCGGCCGAGGCATTGTGGCCGCTGCGGCCAGGGTTAGCCGAAAGATTCTGTAGCGCCTCGGCCACCGCCCGCCGCACGACCGGGGGCTTGGGGGCGGAGGTGGCGGCGTTATCCAGATAAACCATTGCCCTCCCCCCTGTCAATGCCGATGATTTTAATTTGGTGCTCCCGCAAAATCTGCTCGGCACGCTGCAAATTTTGCGAAACCAGTATGCTGTACCCGCAGCCCTGCCGGGCGCCGGGGGTGTGCGTGCGCTCAATATAGGCCTTAAACCCCGCTTCGCGCAGCAGGTCGCGCCCTTTTATGGCATACGTGATGGAACTGACCATCAATCGTTGTTGCTTCATGTTGTTCACCTCGCCTCACTGCCATTGTATGCCAAAGGCTTGGCATTGGGGACAACTTAAGGACGAACAAAACCCCCGCCGCCAGGCCGGTAAATACAGCCGCAGGCGATGGGGATTTTTCATTTATTTTTCTGTTTCGCTTTTTACCGCACCAGCAGGCAAACGGCGTGGGCGGCCATGGCCTCTCCCCTGCCGGTAAAGCCCAGCCCCTCTTCGGTGGTGGCCTTTACGTTTACCGCCCCGGGCGAAAGGCCGCAGTCTTCTGCTATATGCGCCGCCATGGCGGGCAAATAATCGGCCAAGCGTGGCCGCTGGGCCAGCAGGGTAGCGTCGATATTCTCTATACGGTAGCCCTGCTGCAGCACCAGCTCGCGCACCTGCCGCAGCAGCAAACGGCTGGAAATACCGGCGTAAGCGGGGTCGGTATCCGGAAAATGGCGGCCAATATCGCCCAGCGCGGCGGCGCCCAGCAGCGCGTCGCACACGGCGTGCAGCAGCACGTCGGCGTCAGAATGGCCGAGCAGCCCCAGCGTGTAGGGCACGGTTACCCCCCCTAAAATGAGCGGGCGGTCGGGAACCAGCCGGTGCACGTCGTACCCGTGACCAATGCGCGTCATGCTTTCTCCTCCCCGCTGCGCAGCAGCGCCTCCGCCAGCAGCACATCCTCCGGCGTGGTGATTTTAATGTTTTCGTAGTCGCCCTCTACCAAATGCACCGGGTAGCCCGCCGCCTCGCAAATTTGGCAGTCGTCGGTAACCGAAAGGTGGTGCTCCCCGGCGTATTGCAGCGCCTTGCGATAAAGCGAAACGTCGAACACCTGCGGGGTTTGCATGGCAAACAGGTGGCTGCGGGGCAGCGTTTCGGCAATGCGGCCGTCTGCCGTTACCCGCTTAATGGTATTTTTGACCGGCACGCCCAGCGCCGCCGCCCCCCACTGGCGGGCGGCCTCTATGGTTTTTTCTATCCACGCCGGGGTCACCAGCGGGCGGGCGCCGTCGTGAATGGCAATGTAACCCACGTCCTCCGCCACCGCTTGCAGGCCGTTTTCTACCGAATGCTGGCGCTGTTCGCCGCCGTCTACCAAATCGGTCAGCTTGGTAATGCCGTATTGCTCGGCCAAATTGGCAATGTCGGCCCGCTCTTCGCTGCGGGCGACGACGATGATGTCCCGCACGGCGGCGCAGTCTTGAAAGGCCCGCATAGACCGCGCCAGCACCGGCACCCCCAGCAGCGGCAGCATTTGCTTGCTGCCCCCCATGCGGGTGGCGTTACCGGCCGCCACCAAAATGGCGGCTACCGGCGGCAGGTCGTCTTCCAGCAGGGTATATTCCAGTTGAAATTCCGTTAATACGCTCATGGTTTTCAGGGTTCCTCCTTCAAAGGGGCAGGGTTTTACGGGCCCGGGTTACTTTGGCCAGTCGCTCAGCGTGGCGCTACCGGCAGAAAGGGTAAACACC
>CANQGN010000190.1 GCA_947623215.1 uncultured Clostridia bacterium | reverse complement strand
GCATGGTTGGCCAAAAGGGTAAAGTATTCGTTTTGTATGGTCAGCGAATCGTCGCCCTGCAGCTTGCTGTCCACATAGCATTTACCGGGGGCGCGGCGCACGGTAAAGGTTTTAAAGGCGTAGGGCGCTACTTCGCCTACGTCTACGTAGGCTTCTACCCGCAGTACGTCCAGCCCGCCGGGCAGGTTAATGGGGCTGAACACGTCGTGCGTTTCGGCCTTAACTTCCGTTACCATAAAGCGGGCGGGTTTGCCGTTTTCATCTTTAATGGTAAAATTCTCTAACCCGTCTGCCGCGAGAAAAACCATAGAAACCTGCACCATGCCGCTCACCGGCTTAGAGAGCGTATTGGCCACCGTAAGCACATAGTCGGTGGGGCGCCCGGCGCGGGCGGCGGCGGTATGGTCGGCCGCCAGCAGCATCCCCCGGCGCTGCAATTCTTCGCCGAATTCAAAAATTTCGGCATAGCGGTTCTCCATGTGGGCGTGCACTTCGTCGCGGCTGCACCCGCAAATAGAGTCGTGCGGGTGGTTGCGCATGAGGTTCTTCCAGGTGTAACGAAAATGGTCCTGGGAGGTGACGCCCTTCATGCCCTGCCGCTCCATCATGGCATAGAGTGGTTCCAGCCGGTTTTCCAGCATGGCCTGCGCCTTTACGTTGGCGGCCTTTAAGTAGGGGCGAGAGGAAAGCGTGCCCTTTAAAATTTCGCGGTCGGCCCCCCGGCGGAGCTCGCCCTTGTGCACGGGCAGCTTTACCTCCGGGTGGGTGGCAAGGTAGTCTTTTACGTCTTTTACGTAATCGTCAAACCGCACCTGCATAATGCTTTGGCCCGCGGGCAGCTTTTCCTGCAAGCCGTCTAACACTTGCAGCAAGTCCGGCTGGGCTTCTAAATGGTCTACCCCGTTCATGAGCAGCAGGTAGGGGGTCAAAGTCCATTCATTATCAAAGGTGGCTTCAATGGATTGTAAATATTTAAAGGATTTTTCTAAATCCGCCGGAAAACGCTGGGCGTTGTTGTACCAATGGCGCATGTGAATGGCCAGCACGCGGGTGCCGTCCGGGCCTTCCCACACAAACTCGGTGGGCGAGGGCAGGCGGCGCAGGCCACCCTGCCCGTCGTCTTCGTACTCGCTGAAGCCGCGGCCAAAGACAAAATTATCAAACCCAAAATCGCTTAAAATTTGGGGCAGCTGCGAGATATTGCCAAACTGGTCGGGGGCGTAGCCCACTTCTCCCCTGCCGCCAAAGTCGGCGCACAGCCGGGCGCCCTCTAACAAATTGCGCACCGTGGCTTCGCCGCTGGTAAGATAAAAATCGTTTTGCAAATACCACGGGCCAATCATCAAGCGGCCCTGCTGCACGTACTGCCGCAGCAGCTCTTTGCGCTCCGGCCGCACGGCCAGGTAATCCTCCAACACCACGGTTTGGGCGTCCATGTGAAAAACGTACTCCGGGTGCTCGTTTAAGGTAACCAGCAGCCTGTCGAACAAATCTACCAGTCGCTGCCGAAAAATTTCCAGCGGCTGATACCACTCGCGGTCCCAATGGGTGTGCGAAACCACGCAAAAGACCTTTTGTTTTTGCTCCATGTAAACCAACTCCTAAAAATCAAAAGATAAAAAATCCGCGCCGACCGGCCAAGGGCCGGCAGCAACGGATTTTAAAAATACCAAAATGTAAAGTTTAAGCGAGCGCCAACGGCGCGCGGCCGCATGTAAAGCTTCATCCCTATCCTCCCGCGCATTTGCTCGCTTACCGGTACCAGCGCAGCACGGCGGTAACCCGCCCAAGCAGGGTAACCGACTGGCTCTCTATGGGGGCAAAGTCCGGGTTTTCGGGCTGTAGCACCACCCGGTCGGCCTTATGGAAAAAGCGCTTTACCGTGGCCTCGCCGTCGATTAACGCAACCACAATTTCGCCGTTTTCGGCCACCGGGGTTTTTTCGCAGATGACCAAATCGCCCGGCAAAATACCGGCGTTTTTCATGCTCTCGCCCACCACGCGCAGGGCAAAGGGCTGGTCGCCGCCGGCCATATCCGCCGGCAGAGGGAGGTATTCTTCTATCCACTCTACCGCCGTAACGGGCAGACCGGCCGCCACCCGGCCCACCAGCGGCACCAGCGTAGAGGCGGGGCGACTGACCCCCGCCGAGCGGGCGCGACCGGCCGTGCGGGTAATGCGACCCTCTTTTTCAAGCGCCAGCAAATGGCGGTGCACCACCGAGGGGGAGGAAATGCCGCAGGCGGCGGCAATCTCTCGCACGGTGGGGAACTCACCGGCGGCGCAGGAGCGCAAATAGCCGTAAATACGCTCTTTGGTTTCTTTTCCGCTGCGGGGCATGGACGCTCGCCTCCCGGTGGAATAATCGAGAATGGGTGAAAAAATCGGTTAAGACAGCTGTGCGCGCAAAAGCTCCGGCAGCTGGGCTACGGCCTCCGCCGCTTTTTCGGGGTGTTTGCCGCCGGCCATGGCGCTGTCTGCCCGGCCGCCGCCTTTGCCGCCCAGCAGCGCGGCTGCCTGCCGTACCAGCGCCCCGGCGTTGGCCCCCGCCGCAACCGCCTGCTGGCCGCAG
>CANQGN010000189.1 GCA_947623215.1 uncultured Clostridia bacterium | reverse complement strand
CCGCGTCGTATTCGGTAGAGTAGGCGGTGTCTTCCAGCGTTATGGTGTAGTCTTTGTACTGGTCGTCGGCCAGCACGTCGTTATACACCAGACCCAGCAGCTTGGGGCATTGCAGCGTAACGCTGGAGGAAGAAAACGGCCCCCAGTTAAAGAGCTTACCGGCCACCACTAAGCCAATAAGGCCCACGGCCAGCAAAATGGCCACCGTAACCCCCACCAGCACCGGCACCACCGGCGACTTTTTCTCCTCCGGCTCGTCTTTGTCTTTCTCGCGCGCCGCGTCGCCCACCGAAACAAACTTGGTGGGGTCGGAATCCACAAAATATTTATACTCAAACTGCACCGAGGGGTTTTGCTTAAACCGCTCAATGTCTTGCAGCATTTCGGCCGCCGACTGGTAGCGCTGGCTGCGGTTTTTTTGCATGGCCCGCAGCACAATACTCTCTAACCCTTCGGGAATAGAGGGGTTAAGCTCCCGCGGCTTTACCGGTTCGTTTTGCAGCTGCATAATGGCGACCGAAACGGGGCTTTCGGCGTCAAACGGCAAATGGCCGGTTAACATTTCATACAGCAGCACGCCCACCGAGTACAAGTCAGTTTTTTCGTCCGTTACCTCGCCCCGCGCCTGCTCCGGGCTAATGTAATGCACCGAACCAATGGCCTTATCCGTCATGGTGCGGCGTTCGCTGCGCGAAAAGCGGGCAATGCCAAAATCCGTTACCTTAATGGTACCGTCTGGCAGCAGCAAAATGTTTTGGGGCTTTATGTCGCGGTGCACAATGCCCTTGTCGTGGGCGTGCTGCAAGGCTTGCAGCACCTGCTCGGCAAAGTGCACCGCGTCCTTCCAGCCAATGGGCCGGTGGCTTTCAATGTATTCTTTCAGGGTAATACCGTCAATATATTCCATTACAATATATTGAATGCGGTCGCCCAGCCCTACGTCGTACACCTGCACAATGTTGGGGTGCGACAACACGGCAATGGCTTTGGACTCGTTTTTAAACCGGCGGCGGAACTCCTGATTTTGCAGCAGCTCTTCTTTTAAAATTTTAATGGCTACCGTGCGGTCGTCTATAGTGTCGTACGCTTTGTACACCAGCGCCATACCGCCGATGCCGACCATTTCCTGTATTTCGTAGCGGCCGTCCAGGCGTTTTCCTACGTATTTATCCATGGGTTTTGCTTCTCCTCCGTTTCTTGGCGCTAAGCCTGAATGGCGACTACCGTAATATTGTCGCCGCCGCCGTTCTTATTTGCCAGCGCCACCAGCTGCTCGGCCGACTCGGCAAAGGGGGCGTTTTTCATGACCCGCTCAATTTCCGCCGCCTCTACGTAAGCCGAAAGGCCGTCGGTACACAGCAGCAGGCTGTCGCCCGGCTCTATGGGCAGCTCGTTGTACTCTACCTCCAGCTGCTCTGCCACCCCCAGCGCCCGGGTAATGACGTTGCGGCGGGGGTGTTCGCGCGCTTCTTGTTCCGTCAGCTGGCCCTGCTCTACCAGATTTTGCACAATGGAGTGGTCGCGGGTAATTTGCCGCAGCCCCCCGGCCGAAACGTGGTAGGCGCGGCTGTCGCCCGCGTGCACAAAGTAGGCCACGCCCTCTGCCACCAGCGCCACCACAATGGTGGTGCCCATGCCCGAGAGCGCCTCTACCGAGCTTGCCATATCAAACACATTCATGTTGGCGGCCGCCGTAACCGAGCGCAGCAAATTGCCAATAGAGGCCGCCCCCATGCCCGGCCGATAGGCCGCGGCGATTTGTTCCTGCACGGTTTTTACGGCGGTGGCAGAGGCAATGTTGCCGCCGTTGGCGCCGCCCATACCGTCGCACACCACAGCCCACACAACGCCCCCCGGCAGCTCGCCTACGGCGTAAGAGTCCTGATTGGTGCGGCGCACCCGGCCAATATCGGTTTTACAGGCAAATTTCAAGTGGTCTCCCCCCCTGGTTTGGTTGGCAAATCAGCCGGCTTCTCCGCCGCCTGCTGCCGCAGCTGCCCGCAGGAAGCGTTAATGTCGTCGCCCAGCGTGCGGCGAACGGTGGCGTTTACCCCCCGCTCGGCCAGCCAACCGGCAAATTCCGCCGCGCGGCGGCGGTCGGTGCCCGCGTGGGGCTTGCCCGGCACGGGGTTGGCGGGAATAAGGTTGACGTGGCAGAGGAACCCCCGCAGGCGGTCGGCAAGCTCTAACGCGCAGGCGGGCGTATCGTTTACGCCCCGCAGCAATATATATTCAAACGAAACCCGCCGCCGGGTCGCCTCGGCATAGCGCCGACAGGCCCCAAGCAGGCAGTCTACGTTCCATTTTCGATTGATTGGCATCAGCTCGCCCCGCAGCTTATCGTTTGGCGCGTGCAGCGAAACCGAAAGGGTAACGGGCAGCCCTTCGCCCGCCAGCCGGTCGATTTTATCTACCAGCCCGCAGGTAGAAAGCGAAATATGCTACGCCGCACGCCCGAAGCTGCTTTTCGAAGAAGGGACGAATATCCTCCTCGCACTTGAAATAGTTATCCGTAAGCTTATCGGTGAGCACATACGCTTCGCGGGGATAGCGATTGACAAGACATTCCCGGATGGCCGT
>CANQGN010000188.1 GCA_947623215.1 uncultured Clostridia bacterium | reverse complement strand
GCAGGGGCGCCGCCGTGCGCCGCCGCCAAAGCAGAGAGAGTCTCGCCCGCTATCAGCCGGTCTTCACACAAGCGGTTGCCGGCCTTAATGCGCGACTGCGAAGCGTAACAGCCGGTAAAAATAAAGTTGCGCTCGCCCTCTACCACCGGCAGCTTTTCGGCGTACTGCTCCAGCGCCTTAAAGAAGGCGCGGTAGGTGCTGAACACCATGTTGGGCAGCAGCGGCCAGGTTTGCATGTCTAACAGCGTTTCAATGTCTCGCCGGGAGGGGCCGCCGCCGTGGTCGCCCACGCCGTAAACCAGCAGCCCTACCTTGATACCCCGCTTTTGCTCCAATGAAGGCAAAAACTCCGCCGAGTCGGCGTTGATGACGTTGTTGTAAAAGAAGGGGTCCTGGTAGCAGAGCACCTCTGCCCCCGAGGGAGCGCGGTAGCGGTAGGCGTACTCAATGGTGCCGCCGCGGCTGTGGTAATAATACTTTACCCCGGCCGATTGCAGAATCTCCGGCACAAAGGCGCTGTGGCCAAAGGTGTCCGGTTCAAAATCCATGCACAAATCGTCCGGGTCGATGCCGAACTTCTCTTTCATATAGGCCTTGGTGTAAAGCGGGTGGCGCACCAAGCTTTCGCCGGAAGAAAGGTTTTTGTCCGCCTCTGTCCAGGTAGAAGCGGTAACCTCCCACCGGCCCTCTTTTACCCGCCGGGCAATCTGCTCAAAGAGCGCGGGGTCGTATTCTTCCGTCAGCGCATAGGTAGAAGCCTGCGACTGCGAGAAAGTGAAGGCCGGGTATTCGTCCATGAGCTGTAACATGGTGCGGAAGGTGTCGAGCGTTAAGTGCACCGTTTCCTGAAAGCCCCACTGCCAGTTCATGTCTATATGGGCGTGCGAAACGCAGTGCAGGGTGTAGGCCTTGGCCTCCGGCGCCAGCGGGGCGAGCTTTTGCTCCGCCGCGGCGGTCAGCTCGGCCGTTACGTAAGGGGTTTGCGCAAGCTCGGCCAGCAGAAAATCGCAAACCGACTCGATGAGCGCGGCATGGCGGTTTTCATGGGTTTGCGAGAGCTGCTGCAAAAAGCGAAGCTCCCCAAACAGGCGCGGAGAGGCGGCCGGCGTGGCCAAAATTTTCTCCAATTTTTGTACAAGATTCATTTTCATTCTCTCCTTTCGGAAAAAAGAGTGCCAAATTTAATCCACCCGCTCGCTGCCCCAGAAAAAGAGGGCGACGGTGCCCGGGCCGGTATGGCTGCCAATGGTGGTGCCAATGGGGTAAATGCGGGTTTTGCCCCGCAGCGCGGCAAAGCGTTCTTCTACCAGCGCGGCAACGGCCGCCGCGTCTTCTTCGCAGGCAGAGTGGCAAAGGTAGCAGGTATCGGCATAGTCTAACCCACCGACGGCGAACTGCTCCATTTTTTGCACAATGGCCTCTATGACCTGCTGCTTGCCCCGAATTTTAAAGCGGGGCACCAGCTTGCCGTTACAGTCCATATTCAGCAGCGGGCAGATTTTTAACATGGTGCCAAACCAGCCGGAGGCTTTTGACACCCGCCCGCCCTTGACGTAAAAGGTTAAATCGGTAGAGAAAAACCAGTGGTGCACTTCTAACCGGTGGCGCTGCGCCCACTCGTAAATTTGGTCAATGGGTTTTCCTTCGTCGCGCAAATCGGCCAGCTTATCCATTAACATGCCGTAGCCGGAGGAAGCGCCGAGCGAATCGACCAGAAAAATCTGCCGGTCGGGGAATTCCTCTAACAAAATCTCCCGCGCCACGTTGGCGGAGTTAAAGGTACCGCTCAGGCCGGAGGAAAGGGTGACGTGCAGAATGTCCTGCCCCTGCTGCAAAAACGGGCGGAAGTATTCCACAAAATCGTCGGTATTCACCTGGGCGGTGCGGGTTTCCGCCCCCTCTACCATGGCCTTGTAAAAATCGGCCAGCGGCATGGTGGCGCCCATATCGTCAAAATAATGCACGCCGTTTAAGTAATAGTGCGAGCGGATATACGAAATGTTCCGCCGGGTAAAATGCTCCGGCGACAAATCGGCGGTGGAACAACAGCTTAACACAAAGGAACTCATGCGACTACTCCTTTTTTGTTATGATTTTTTAAAAAAGGGGTCTTTCCGCCCCTATTGTACCATAACCCGCCGCCCGATTACAATGGATTTTTCAAAAAAGACGAGCAAAAAGAAAAGAATTGGGGAACAGCAGCTAATGCCGACCGCTCCACCACCAGCCTGCCAACGCCATGGCCGCCGCATACAGCACCCCGGCCAGCAAAAAGAGAAACCCCCACGGCACCGCCCCCAGCACTTGTGCAAGCTGCCCCGAAAAACCCAAAAGACAGGTAATCAGAGCGCAGACCAGCATCAGCGCCGGGAGGAGCAGGGCGGCAAACAGACCGCCCATGCTGCCGTATACCAGAAGCTGGGTAAAAAAGGGCGGGCGGCCTCTGTCGGCAGTGAGTCGGCGGTCGGCTTTGGTCAGCCGCTTCATTTCCGCCCGTTTGGCCGCCGCCCCCATGGCCGCCTGCCAAAGGGCTTCTTCTTCCGCCGGAACCGGCGTTGTCCAGCCGTGGTAAAGCCGCCGACCCCTG
>CANQGN010000187.1 GCA_947623215.1 uncultured Clostridia bacterium | reverse complement strand
CCCAAATCACCTGCGGGTCGGGGCGAATTAAACGGTAGTCGCCCCATTGCTCCAGTCGCTGGCCGTCGGCGGCGTCCAGCAGGCGGTAGTCCCGCCAATTTTCGGCTACCCGCATACCAGCAGCCGCTGCTTTACGGTGGCGAGCATTTCGTCTGCCAGGGCTTCTATTTGTTTTTCGTCTCGCCCCTCCAGCATGACCCGAATTTTCGGTTCGGTACCCGAAACCCGCACCAAAATGCGGCCTTCGTCGCCCAGCCGTTCTTCTATTTCGTGAATTTTCTCCTGAATGCCCACGTCGTCGGCAAAGCGCTCTTTGGCGTTGGGCGTTACCACCATGTTTTTGAGCACCTGCGGGTAGACCGGCATAACGGACGCCAACCGCCGCAGGGTTTTGCCCTGCCGCCGCATAACCCCCAACAGCTGCACGCCGGTCAGCTGGCCGTCGCCCGTGGTGGCGTAGTCGCGAAAAATAATATGCCCCGACTGCTCGCCCCCCAGCGCGTAGCCGCAACGCAGCATTTCTTCCAGCACGTAGCGGTCGCCCACCGCCGTTTTTTTCACCCGAATGCCGTTTTGCTCGGCAAACTTCCAAAAGCCCATGTTGGTCATCACCGTTACCACGGCGGTGTCCTGCGGCAATAATCCCCGGCGGCTGCGGTCGAGCGCGTGAATGGCAATCAACCGGTCGCCGTCTACCAGCTCGCCTGCGGCGTCTATTGCAAGGCAGCGGTCGGCGTCGCCGTCAAACGCCAGCCCCAGGTCCATGCCGTGCTCTACCACGTAGCGGGCGAGCGAGGCGGTATTGGTGGACCCGCAGCGGTCGTTAATGTTCACGCCGTCCGGCGTGCAGTGGAGCAGCGCTACCTCCGCCCCCAGGGCGGTAAAAATGGCCCGGGCGGTTACGCTGGCAGACCCGTTGGCGCAGTCGAGCGCCACCTTTACGCCGTCTAAGCGTTCGTCTACCGACGAAACGACGTGGCGAATATACCGCTCCAGCAGCTCGGGGGTGCGCTCTACCCGGCCCACGCCGGCCCCCACCGGCAAATGCTCGCCGCCTACCCCGGCGGTGACCTGCGCTTCTATTTCATCTTCCAGCTCGTCAGAGAGTTTAAAGCCGGTGCTGCTGAAGAGCTTAATGCCGTTGTACTCGCAGGGGTTGTGCGAGGCAGAAATCATCACCCCCGCGTCTGCCCCCGTTTCTTTTACCAAATAAGCCACCGCCGGGGTGGGGGCCACCCCAACCGAGGTTACGTCTGCCCCCACCGAGCAAATGCCGGCGCAAAGGGCGGCTTCTAACATTTGAGAAGAAATACGGGTGTCGTACCCCACAAGCAGGCGGGGGCGGCGGGCAGGGCAGGCGCCGGTGAGCACCAGCGCGGCCGCCCGGCCGATGTGCAGCGCCAGCTCGCAGTTTAAATCGGCATTGGCAATGCCCCGCGCGCCGTCGGTTCCGAATAATCGTGCCATAAAGTGACCAAACTCCTTTTACGGTTAAAAAAACTGCTGTTGCTCGCCAGTGGTGACGGCGGGGGGCGTAAGCCCCAGGTGGGCGTAGGCCGCGGCGGTAAGCACCCGGCCGCGGGCGGTGCGGCTTAAAAAGCCCAGCTGCATTAAGTAGGGCTCGACCACGTCTTCCAGCGTGACCGCCTCTTCGCCCAGAGAGGCGGCCAGCGTTTCCAGCCCCACGGGGCCGCCGCCGTAGTTGCGTATCATGGTGCGCATCATGCGGCGGTCAAAATCGTCCAGCCCCAGCTCGTCTATTTCAAACCGGTCTAAGGCCGCGCGGGCAACCGGCAGGGTAATGGCGCCGCCGTGCAGCACCTGCGCTACGTCTCGCACCCGGCGCAGCAGCCGGTTGGCAATACGGGGGGTTCCCCGCGAGCGAGAGGCGATTTCCAGCGCGCCTTCATCGTCTATCTCGATACCCAAAATACCCGCCGAGCGGCGGACGATTTGCGCCAGCTCCTCCGGCGAATAAAGCTCTAACCGCAAAATAACGCCAAACCGGTCGCGCAGCGGCGCGGCCAGCTGGCCGGAGCGGGTAGTGGCGCCGATTAGGGTAAAATGGGGCAGCTCTAAGCGAATGGAGCGGGCGGAGGGCCCTTTGCCGATGATAATATCCACCGCGTGTTCCTCCATGGCGGGGTACAAAATCTCCTCCACCGTGCGGGAGAGGCGGTGAATTTCGTCTATAAACAGCACGTCGCCCTCGCTTAAATTAGTAAGCAGGGCGGCCAAATCGCCCTGTTTTTCTATTGCCGGGCCGGAGGTAATGCGAAGGTTTACCCCCATTTCGTTGGCAATAATGCCCGCCAGCGTGGTTTTGCCGAGGCCGGGCGGGCCGTGCAGCAGCACGTGGTCCAGCGACTCGCCCCGGGCCTTGGCGGCCTCCATATAAATGGCTAAATTCTCTTTGGCCTTGCTTTGGCCAATGTATTCTTGCAGCGTGCGGGGGCGCAGCCCCGGCTCGGTTTCATTGTCAGACGGGGCATAATCCGGCGCGACCATGCGATTTTC
The DNA here is from genome assembly GCA_947623215.1 of uncultured Clostridia bacterium. Classification (GTDB taxonomy): domain Bacteria; phylum Bacillota; class Clostridia; order Oscillospirales; family Acutalibacteraceae; genus UMGS1484. The sequence continues at coordinate 74 of CANQGN010000187.1, read as the reverse complement.
AAAATCCGATTGTTCGTCAAACATTGCGCCGCTCTCCTTTCTGCTACAGCTGCCGCGCGAGGGCCTTCCGCGCC
>CANQGN010000186.1 GCA_947623215.1 uncultured Clostridia bacterium | reverse complement strand
GGGCAGGGCGGCAACTGAATGGGGGCGGAGACTTGGGATTCGTTCATACTTCTGCTCCTTTGGCGGCTTGGGTAAAGAGCGCCACGCTTTCTACATGCGGGGTGCGGGGGAATAAATCCACCGCCGTAACCCGCCGCAAGGCGTACCCCAGCCGGGCGAGCAGCGCGGCGTCGCGCGACAGGGTGGCGGGGTCGCAGGAAATATACACCAGCCGGTCGGGGCAAATTTGCCCGGCGAGCAGCCGCAGCAGCGACTCGGCGCAGCCCTTGCGGGGCGGGTCGACAAACACGACGTCCGGCTTTATGCCCTCGCGTGCTAACCGCTCCCCCGCCTCGGCGGCGTCCATCGCCCAAAATTCGGCGTTTTGCCGGCCGGCGGCGGCCGCGTTGCGGCGGGCGTCTTCTACGGCGGAGGGCACAACCTCTACCCCGATTAACCGCCCGGCGTTTGGCGCGGCGCTAAGCCCCACCGCCCCCGCGCCGCAGTATAAATCCACCACCGTTTGGCCGCTCTTGGCGGCGGCGTATTCCCCCGCCCGCAAAAACAGCCGTTCGGCCGCGGCGGAATTAACCTGATAAAACGACGGCAGCGACAGGGTAAAGGGCACGCCGAGCAGCCGGTCGGTGTACGTACCCCGGCCATACAGCAGGCGGGTTTCGCCCGCCAGCACCACGTTGGTGGGGCGGTCGTTGCGGCAATGCAGTACCCCGGTTAGAGTGGGTTCCGCCGCCCGCAGCGCCTGCACGTAGCGGTGGGCGTTTGGCAGCGGCCCCACGGTGCAAATGCAGGCCAGGGTTTCGCCGGTGGCAAAGCCGGTGCGCAGGCAAAGGTGGCGCACGCCGGGCTGCCCGGTTTCTTCGTTATAAATGGGGGCGTTTGCCTCTTCCAGCGCGGCCACAAAGGCGGCGGCCAGGCGGTCAAATTTTTCCGGTTGCAGCAGGCAGCGGCGCAGCGGTATGATACGGTGGCTGTGAGGGGCGTAAAAGCCTACCGCCGGGCGACCGGCGGCGTCTCGCCCCACCGGCAGCTGGGCTTTGTTGCGGTAGCGGTCTACCGTTGGCGAGGGCAACAATTCCTCTACCGTAAGCGAAAAGCCCCCAATACGGCGCAGGCAGTCGTTGACCCGCTTTTGCTTCACCGCGCACTCCGCCGCGTAGGTCATGTGGCGGTAGGTACACCCCCCGCAGGCGCGGCAAACGGCGCAGTCTGGCGCAATGCGGCAGGGGGCGGGGGTTATTATTTCATCTAAATGCGCCACGCGGTAAGAGCGGGTTTGCTTTACCACCGTCGCGGCTACCACGTCGCCCACGGCGGTGTGGGGTACAAACACCACGCCCCCATTTACCCGGCCGAGGCCGACTCCCCGCTCGTTCATATCGTCTATTGTCAGAGTTACCCGTTCGTTAGCTGTCACTTGCTCGCCGCCTTAGATAATCGCCCGCCTCCGCCGCCAGCGGGCAGCTTAGCGTGACCCGCCGCATAGCGTGGGGCGCGGCCTCTACCGGCCGCCCGGTATCGTCAAACAGTTCGTTTACGGTAAAGCTTTGACCCAAAACATTGGGCGACACCAGCTCTAAGCGGTCGCCCCGGGCAAATTTGCCCCGCACCTCTACCGTGAGGGTATGCCCCGCAGCCGCCACCACCCGCCCGGCAAAGGTACAATCTGCCGTGTAGGGCAGCTGCGAGTCGGGCCGGTAGCGGGTAAGCTCTCCCAAATAAAAGCCGGAGCAATAGGGCCGGTGGCTGACCGATAACAGCTCCCGCATTAAAGCGGGCAGGTCTGCTCTGCCGTCTATGGCGCGGCGGTAGGCCCCCACCACGGTAGCGACGTAATAGGGCGACTTCATGCGGCCCTCTATTTTGAGCGAACCCACCCCCGCCCCGATGAGATGGGGCAAAAAGGGCAGCGTGCACAAATCGCGCGAGCTGAGCAACTGGGTGCCCTCTGCCGTTTCTTCTACCGCAAAAAATTCGCCCGGGCGCTTTTGCTCCATTAGGTGGTACTGCCAGCGGCAGGGCTGGGTGCACTCCCCCCGATTGCCGCTGCGGCCATTTACCATGCGGCTGATAAAGCACCGGCCGGAGGTCGCCATGCACATGGCGCCGTGGGCAAAGGCCTCTAACACGCAGTCGGCCGGTAACGCCCGCCGCAGCGCGGCAATTTGGGTCAGGTTCATTTCGCGGGCGAGCACAATGCGCCGCGCCCCCATGCGGTAGTAGCATAGGGCGGCCTCGGCATTTTGGCAGTTGGCCTGGGTGCTCACGTGCACCGGCAGCGCCGGCACCTCGCGGCGCAGCAGTGAAAGAGCGCCCAAATCGCTGACAATAACGGCGTCTACCCCAATGCCGAGCAGGCGGCGGGCGTAGGGGGCTACCGCCGGCAGCTCGTGCTGCTCGAGCAGCGAATTAAACGCCACGTAGAGTTTTCGACCCGCGGCGTGGGCCAGCGTTACGGCAGCCTCTAATTGTTCAAACGAAAAACCGGCGGAGGCCGCCCGCAAATGGAGCATAGGCCCGCCCACGTAAACCGCGTCTGCCCCAAAGCGCAGCGCGGCCGCAAGGGACTCTAAATCGCCCGCCGGGGCAAGCAGTTCTGGTTTTGGCTGAGTGGTCATAGCAAAAAAATCCTTTACAAAAGCGTTCGGT
>CANQGN010000185.1 GCA_947623215.1 uncultured Clostridia bacterium | reverse complement strand
AGACGTACCCGAAAGCATGATGGGCTACGCGTTGGTGATGGATTCTATTTGCGCCACGCTCTACGTGATGTTTTTGCTGTGGGTCATCAATTTCTCTGAAAAATTCAACAAATGGACCCACGCCGACACCCATTTAATCGACAGCGTCGGCCAGGCGCTGGAGGAAGAGGCCCGCGCCAACACCAAGCCCCTCGTTTGGCAGAATATTATGATTTTGGTGGGTTCCGGTCTGCTGGTTTCGGCCCTGTCGCAAAAGGCCGGCGAGTGGATTGGCGGCTACCTCACCTTTTTTGACAAAGCCACCTGGACGGTGCTGGTGGTCACGGTGCTGGGTCTTTGCTTTGCGCTTACCCCCTTTGGCAAGCTGCGCGGCACAGAGGAAGTGTCTAACGTGATGCTCTACAGCGTTATTGCGCTCATTGCCTCGCGGGCAGACCTTTCTGCCATGGGCAACGCCCCCGCCTGGCTGCTGACCGGCCTCTTGATATTGCTCATTCACGTGGGCGTTATGGTGCTGCTGGCCAAGCTGCTGCATATCGATATTTTCACCTCTGCTGTGGCCTCGCTTGCCAACATTGGCGGCACGGCCACCGCGCCGGTGCTGGCCGGCGCATACAGCAGTGCGCTGGTGCCGGTGGGCATTATTATGGCGCTGCTGGGGTACGTTATCGGTACCGGCGGCGGGCTGCTGGTCGCCCGGCTGATGAGCCTGCTCGCCTAAACCCTTTCAGCGAACCTCGCCCCGGCTAAAAACGCGGCCCGGTTTGGGTCGGGGCAAAGTCACCAGGCCCGCTTGAACCGCATAGGATGAAGTAAACGCATCCTATGCGGTTTTTGTATGGGAAGGAGAAGACGAATATGAAACCAGGCTGCCTCATGGTGGGGGGAGACAACCGCCAGCGGTATCTCTCCGGGCTGTATTTGCAGCAGGGCTACGCGGTTTACTGCCTGGGGCTGGAGTCTTGCGTTACCCTGCCAAAAGAGGTGGTGCACACCGAGGCCCCGCCCCCTGTAACGCTTTGTTTGCTGCCCGTGCCGGTCACGCGAGACGGCGCCACCCTGTACGCCCCCTACGCCGCCCGCCCCATAGCCTTAGAGCGCTTGCCCGCGTACTTGGCAGGGCAGCGGGTGGTGTGCGGCGGGCTGGTGCCGCCGTCCCTTAGCCGGGCGCTGCAAAGTGGGGGTGCGCAGGTGTACGACTACGGCAAAAGCGAGGTTTTTGCCCGCCAAAACGCCCTGCCCACCGCCGAGGGGGGCATAGAGCTGGCGCTCCACCACACCCCCTTTGTGCTCTCGGGTGCGCGGGTGTGCGTGGCGGGGTACGGGCGCATTGGCAAAGAGCTGGTGCGGCTGCTGGTTGCCTTCGGCTGCCGGGTTACGGCCACCGCCCGCCGGGCGGAAGATTTGGCTGCCATAAAGAAAGCGGGGGCAGACCCCCTGCCAACGGCCGAGTTGCCCGGGGCGGGGGCGTTTGAGGTGATTTTTAACACCGTGCCCGCCCCCGTGATTACTCGCCCGCTGCTGCGCCGCCAAACCGACCAAACGCTGGTGCTGGACTTAGCCTCCCTCCCCGGCGGGGTAGAGGACGAAGCGGCGGCGCAGCTGGGCGTGCGGGTGATACACGCCTTGTCTTTACCGGCGGCGTGCGCTCCCTTAACCGCCGCCGGGGCCATACAAACCGCCTTGCGTGACATTATGCAGGAAACGGACTGATGCAACATGCAAAATCTGACCGTGGGGTTCGCCGTTTGCGGTTCGTTTTGCACCTTTTCGCGGGTGCTGCCGGTGCTGCGCGAGCTGGCAGGGGAGGACTTTACCCTGCTGCCCATTTTTTCTGCCGCCGTATATGGCACCGACACCCGCTTTTTTAAAGCGGCGGATTTTCGGGCGCAGGTAGAAGCAATATGCGGCCGCCCGGTGGTGCACACGCTGGAAGGGGCGGAGCCCATAGGCCCCAAACGCCTGCTGGACGCGCTGGTGGTGGCCCCCTGCACCGGCAACACTTTAGGCAAGCTGGCGGGCGGCGTTACCGACTCGCCGGTTACGCTGGCGGTAAAGGCCCATTTGCACAACGGGCGGCCGGTGGTGGTGGCGGTCTCTACCAATGATGCGCTGGCTGCCTCCGCCCCCAATTTGGGGCGGCTGCTCGCTACCCGCCACTACTACTTTGTGCCCATGCGGCAAGACGACCCGGCGGGCAAGCCCACCTCTCTGGTGGCGGATTTTTCGCTTACCCTGCCCACCCTGCGGCAGGCGCTGGCCGGGCGGCAGTTGCAGCCGCTGCTGCTGGGCCCGGCAAAAATGGGTTGATTTTTGCCGCCGGGTTTGGTACAATAAGCAAAAACCCCGGGAGGGACTTGCCCATGCGCCAAACATTTCCTCGCTTGTTTTCTCTTTTGCTCGCTTTTTGCCTGCTCACGTGCGGGCTGTGCGGCTGCTCCGCCAACACGCTGCCGCTGCATTTGTCAAACGTTGCCGCCATTCATCTGGCTGACGCCTCCGGCAACACGCTGGCGTTAACACAGCCAGACGACTGCACCCCGCTTTTAACCGCGCTGGACGAACTGCGCGGCCAAACAACCTCTGCCGACCATTTGCCCGAGCAGCCGGTCTATCAGCTCTCACTTGTTCTGGCAGATGGGTCGGCCGCCAACACGCTGCTGCTCTATTCGGAAGAACT
>CANQGN010000184.1 GCA_947623215.1 uncultured Clostridia bacterium | reverse complement strand
CGGCCCCGCCGCCGCCCGAGCGCGGCGAAGCTTTAGCCGCCGCAGGGCCAGTTGCAGGGTAAAAAGCTCTTCAAAGGCCAGCCGACGGCGCGCCCGGAGGAGTTCCGCTTCGTTTGGCGGAAAATGCACCGCCTGCAGCGCCTCCTCCAGCGGGGGGAGGGCGTTTTCCCGGCGGATTTCTTCCGGAATGGGGTCGGGCAGGGGGCGGGGGCAGCCCGCCAGCGCTGTTTGTACCAGCCCGCTCATGCGGCGGTTGGTCAGCCCGGCGGTAAGGGGGTAAACCGGCTGAAAGAGGGGGGCTTCGGCCGCCTCAAACACCAAAGGAGAGAGCATTTCGCGGTTGGTGAGCGAGCCGCCCACCCGGCCGTAAAGCAAATAGTACCGCCCCGGCTTGCAGGCGGCGGCGGTGTAGCGGGCGCCGAAAAACACCACCCGCAGCGGGGCGGTATCGTCTGCCGCCGGCAGGGTAAACAGGCGGCGGCCGTCTGGCAGGCGGCGCTCTACCGCCGGGGCGGTAACGCGCACCCGCAGGCAGCATTTTTCGTCAAACGGGGCGGCGGCCACCGCCACCGGGCGGGATAAATCCAAATATTCGCGCGGGTAGCAGGTGAGCAAATCGCCCACCGTGGCAATGCCGAGCTTTTGCAGCAGCTTTGCCCTCGCCGGGCCCACGCCCTTTAAGTAACAAACCTCTCGCTGCCAGTACTGCCAAAAAGCTTCCGCTTCCATTGCGCCGTCCCCCCTTTTTTCAGGCATTGCTTCTTTTTCCTATCATACCACTAATCGCCCGCCGGGTCAACTCCTGCCGACGCCCCTCTCTGGCGAATGCGGCAAAATGCAAAAAAGGAGAGGCGGGCCGTCCTCTCCTTTTTAACTCCACTTTACAAGAAAAAGCACTTATGCAGCGCCTCGCGCAGCGGGCGAATCATGGCCGCCAGCAGCAAAAACACCCCCAGCGAGCAAAGCAAAATGAGCAGGCAAATGGCCCACCAGAAGGAATGCAGGCCGAAGGTATAATCGGCCAGGAACGAAACCAGCAGCATAAAGCTGCCCAGCGCCACAAAGGCCCCGCCGGTAATATAGAGCGCCCCCCGCCGCAAATAGCGGTAAAGGGTAACGGTGGCGGTTACCATAAGCCCTATGCCGCCCACCACCGGAAAAGCAAAGGGCATAAACCAGCCGCCCGGGCCTTTCAGGTCTATATACAATAAATAAAGCAGCAGGGCGGTAAAGTCCAGCGGCACAAACACCACCGGGTTCGGCCGGGCAAACCAGCAGGGCAGCACCGCCAGGCAGTAGCCCAGCAGCATTCCCCCCACGGTGTAGCCCGCAAAGGTAATGCGGCCGTCCAGCTCTAAATTGCAAATCACCAGCGCCCCGGCGGCCGCCGCCAGCGCCAGCGTAATTAAAAAGAGCACGCCGCGGGGGTTCCATTGCTCTTTTTGGGGCAGCGTGGTGGGAAAAGGCGGCGCGCCGTTTTGTGGCGGCAAGTCGGGGTGATAGGCCGCCGTGCCGCACAGCGGGCAGCAGCGCTCGCTTTCTGCCAGGCGCACCCCGCAGTTCATACAATACATCTTACTTTACCTCCGGTTGCTTTCTACCGTTACGGGCAGACCCAGCGCCAGCAGATCGGTAAAGAACTGGCGTTCCAGCGCCGGTTCGCGCGTGTTTCGAATCAAGTTAACGGTCAGGATATCGCCAAAGCTCAGCACGCCGCAGTTGTAGGGCGCGCCCGCCTGCACCCCCAGCACAAAGTCCATGCGCCGCACGTAACGCGCCAGCTCGGGGGGCAGCGAAACCCGCCCCAAGTTCGACAGGGTAAGGCAGGACTTGCGCTCCCCTACCAAATCAAACACCAGCTTCATGGCGGCGTTTTTTACAAAAAGGGGCATCATTTTTAAAACCGGCGAGCGCTCGCTGTTGACGTTGGCGGCTATTTTGGCCGCCATTTGCTGGGGCGTGTTCTCTAACCCCAGGCAGTGGTGCACGGCGGCAATCAGCTGCGGCAGGGTATACTCTCCCCGGCGGGGGTCGACCCCCGGCGAGCAGTAAAGGGCAAAGTTGCGCAGCGTTTGGCTGCCAAAGAGCGGCCGCAAATTGACCGGCAGCAGCACCTTTACCGGCTTTTGGCGGCGGGGGCGCACCTGCTCGCGCTGCAAGGTGAGCAGCGATTGCAGCAGCACGGCGGCCAGCAGCTCGGTTACCGTGGCGCCGTGGCTGTGGGCGAGCGCCAGCAGCGGCTGCACGGGGAGCAGCCCCGTGGTCACGTGCAAAAACCCGTCCGGCTCGCGGGTGCCCTGGGGGTGAAAGGCGGTAGCCTCCCGCCGGGAGGCGGCCACCGGCCCGGCCGCTTTTAAAAAGCTGTCTTCCAGTTCCTCCGGTCGGGGGTCCTGCAGGCGGTCGAGCACTCCCTCGGCGGCCGGTATGGCGGTGTGGTAGCGCTGGGTTACGTACTCGGCCAGCAGGGTTTTTAAAAAGACCAGCCCACCGGTACCGTCGGTCAGGGCGTGAAAAAACTCCACCGCCACCCGCTGCCGGTAATAGAGCACCCGAAAAGCGCAGGTGCGAATTTGGGCAAAGCTCATGGGGGCTAAGGGGTAGGCCGCGTCTTCACACACGGCGGGGGAAGAACGCAGCTCCTCCAAATAATACCAAAAGACCCCCCGGCGCAGCCGCACGGCA
>CANQGN010000183.1 GCA_947623215.1 uncultured Clostridia bacterium | reverse complement strand
GCTTTGCACCCTGTGGGCGGCGGGGGCGGCCGCTTTTCCCCTGCCCGCCCTGCTTGGCGAAAGCCTGCTGGCGGCGGGGGCGGCCTATTTTTTTGCAGACGCGGCCGATACCCTGCAAAACCGGCGGCGGCTGCCGGTGGGCGACCGGGCGGCTTCGCTTGCCATTGCCCTTACCCTGTGCCTTACCGCCCTGGCCCCGGTAGAGCTGGGCGGGCTGTCGCCCGCGCGGGCGGCGGCGGCCTTGCTGGTGCTGCTGGCCGGGCGCTATGGGAAAGAGGGCTTTGGCGCCATTGCCGGGGTGGCGGCGGGGGTGGCTTTTTCGCTTTACGACCCCACCCTGCTGGGGGTAGCGGTAGGGTTATCCCTCGGCGGACTGGCGGGCGGCCTGTTTGCCCCGCTGGGGCGGGCGGGCACGGCGGCGGGCTTTTTGCTGGGGTGCGGCGTGCTGGCATTACAGCAAACCGCCCCGGCCACCCTGCCGGTTTTGACCGAGCTGTTGGCGGCCACGGCTATTTTTTTGGTGCTGCCCGGCCGGGTGACCCGTATGTTTGCCCGGCTGCTGGCCCCCGCCGCCCCGCCCGACCCCGCCGAGGGGCTGCGGCGGGGGGTGGCCTCGCGCCTGCAATTTGCCGCAGAAGCGCTGCGCGACGTGTCGCAAACGGTAGAGGACGTGTCGCAGCGGCTGCGACGGCTGAGCGCCCCCTCGTTTGAGCGGGTGTTCGAGCAAACCGAGCAAACCGCCTGCGCCGGGTGCGCCATGCGCATTTTTTGCTGGGAGAGCAGCCGGGGCGAAACCCTCTCTGCCCTGCTTGCCGCCACCCGATGCCTACGCAAAACCGGCTGCGCCGCCGCCGACGACCTGCCCCCCGCTTTTCGGGCGCGGTGCGCCCACCCCGACCGCCTGTTAGACGCCCTCGCCCGCCATTTTGCGGATTTTCTCAATCGCGATGCGGCCGAGCGACGGCTGGAAGAGGTGCGGGAGGTGATTGCCGAGCAGTTTGAGGGCATGTCGCAAATGCTCTGCGGCCTGGCGGAGGAGCTGGGCCGGGCGGAGCGCTGCGATACCGCGGCGGCGGGCGAAATAAAAGAGGCGCTGCGCACCCTTGCCTTAAACCCGCTGAGCGTTTGCTGCCGGTTAGACAATACCGGCCGCCTGACGGCCGAAATTCGCTTTTCAGCCGAAGACCGCGAGCGGGTCAACCGCTCCATGCTGCTGCGGGCGCTGCAAGAGCGCTGCCACCGGGCCTTTGAGGTGCCCACCGTCAGCGATTCCGGTCGGTCGGTACTGCTAACCCTCACCGAAAAGGCGGTTTATTCCGTCGACTTTGGGGTGGCGCAGCGCTGTTACCGCGAGGGCAAGCTGTGCGGCGACGCCTGCTGCGGCTTTTACGACGGCCGGGGGCGGTTTTTCATGCTCATCAGCGACGGCATGGGCAAGGGCGGCCGGGCGGCGGTAGACGGCGCCATGGCGGCAGGGTTGATGGAACGGCTGCTCAAGGCGGGGTTTGACCCCAACAGCGCCCTGAAAATCACCAACTCCGCCATGCTGTACAAGTCTACCGACGAATCGCTGGCCACCGTAGACTTAACGGTGCTGGATTTATTCGGCGGCGTAGCTGAATTTTACAAAGCCGGCGCACCCGCCGCCTTTGTGCGCAAAAACGGCCGGGTTTCGGCCGCCGGGGGCGAAAATTTACCCGCCGGTATTTTGCAGGGGGTACAGTTTGCCGCCACGCAAACGGTGCTCTGCAAGGGCGACGTGGTGGTAATGGCCTCTGACGGGGCGCTGTGCGACGGCGCCGACTGGATTGGCGTAGAGCTGGAGGTCTGGCGGCGGGGCTCTGCCCAAAGTCTGGCCGACCATTTGGCCGACTACGCCCGCCGCCGATCGCCGGACGACCGGGGCGACGACATTACAGTAGCCGTGGCCATTTTAGAAAAGAGCTTTTAACCAAAGGGAAAAGAGAAAACCCAAGCGGGCCGGTGCGCAGCTGCGTACCGACCCGCTTTGGGCTATTGCATACTTTTAAAATTCCAATTCCGTCGCCTCTGCCATGGCGCAAAAGAGCTCCGCCGCGCGGGCGGTTTGCCCGGTTAAGTAAAGGTGGCCAAACAGGGTTTCTACCCCCGTAGCGCAGTGGTACTGGGCGGGGGTGGCGTTTTTGGGCACCCGCCCCACGTGGGCGTTGCGCCCGCGCTTAAAGACCGCCAGCTCGGCCTCCGTTAACCGGTCGACTATGGCGGCAAAGCCCGCCGCCTGCGCGGGGGCGCTTACCAGCCGCACCGTTTGGCGGCTGAGCGCCCCGGCGGGGCGATTGCCAAAAGAGGCCAGCCATTCGCGGGCCAGCAGTTCATATACGCCGTCGCCCACAAAGGCCAGCAGGGCGGGGCCGGCGTTTTCGGGCGACGGGCAATCGGGCAGCAACCGCATAGCATAATCCCCCGACTCGTAATCGTCCGGCTGAATGGTGGCCAGCACCGGCTCCAAAAAAGGAGCGTCGATGATAAACCGGTCGCCCTCGCGGCGAATGGTAAAGCGCTCGGCGTCTATTGGCGTTTCGGGTTCGGGCTCCGGCTCATATTCGGCAATAGGGGGCAGCGTTTGCAGCAGCTCGGCCACCCGCAGCAGCAGTTCGCGTAATCCCTCGTGAATGGGGGCGCAAATAAAGAAGCACTCCCGCCCGGC
>CANQGN010000182.1 GCA_947623215.1 uncultured Clostridia bacterium | reverse complement strand
CTCCGCCGCCATGCCGACGGGCGGCTGTGGCTGCACACCGGCGACCTTGGCAAAATGGACGAAGAGGGCTTTGTCTACTTTTGCCAGCGTTTAAAACGGGTCATCGTGACCTCCGGCTACAACGTATACCCCAGCCGCCTGGAAGAGGTGCTGGATTCTCACCCCGCCGTGGCCGCCAGCTGTGTAATCGGCCTGCCGGACCCCTACCGCGGCCAGCGGGTGCGGGCCTACGTGGTACCGGCCGACCCGGCGGCAGATGAAGGGGCCTTAAGGGAACAGCTGCTGGCCTACTGCAAAGAGCATATTGCCCGCTACGCCCTGCCGCGCGAAGTAGTATTTTTAAGCGAGCTGCCCAAAACGCCGGTGGGCAAGGTGGCCTACCGCAAGCTGGAAGAAGCGGCCGCAAAGGAGGAAGCGCCGGGTGGAAGGTAACCGCCAACGCATATTTGAACTGGACGCCCTGCGGGGGCTGTGCATTCTCGGCATGGTAGTGGTGCACGCGCTGATGGATTTGCAAACCTTTGCCCCCGCCACCCGCCTGCCGCAGCTCTTTTGGCTGATTGCAGAGGCAGGCGGGCCGGTCTTCATTGTGCTCTCGGGCATTTGCGCCACGCTGGGGCACCGCCCCCTGCGGCGGGGGGCGGTGGTGCTGGCCGCGGGCCTTCTTTGCACCGCCGTTACCGCCGCCATGACCCGCTTTGGCTTTGGCAATGACGTACTCATTCGCTTTGGCGTGCTGCACTGCCTCGGCTGCTGTATGCTGCTCGTCCCCCTGCTGCTGCGCCTGCCCCGGTGGGCGCTGCCGCCGCTGGCGGTTCTGCTGGTAGCGGCGGGGGTTTGGGCAAAGGGGCTGCTGCTGCCGGCGGGGCGCTTTTTGTTCCCGCTGGGCATTCGTTACCCCGGCTTTTCTTCGGCCGACTACTTTCCCCTGCTGCCCCACCTCGGCTGGTTTACCGCCGGTATTTTTGTGGGCAAAACCCTGTATGCCAAAAAAACCACCCGCCTGCCCCGTTTTCCCGCTTCGGCGCCGCCGGTACGGGCGCTCTGCTTTGTCGGCCGCCACACGCTGTGGATTTACCTGCTCCACCAGCCGGTGCTCTACGGCTTGTTTGCTTTAGCAGAGTTGATAAGTTAACGGATGAACTCCCAAGGATAACGCAAAAAAGGCGAACGCGGTTTCCCGTGTTCGCCTTTTTCGGTTGGTGACCCATCGGCGATTCGAACGCCGGACACCTTGATTAAAAGTCAAGTGCTCTACCGACTGAGCTAATGGGTCAAATTTTCAGCCCGTTTATTATATCAGCCGCGCGGGCGAATGTCAACCTTTTTTTCATTTTTCTTTTGGCTTTCGGTCGCGGCCGCGTAAGCGGGCCCAAAATCCGCCCTTTTGCGAGGCGGCGGGGGGTTCGGCTTCGTCCGCCTCCTGCTGCTGCTCGCTCTGCCGCCGGGCGGTCTGCTCCTCTTCCTCCAAAATGGCGCGGGCTTCGGCCACCGCCATTTTGGGCACCAGCAGCTGGTAGCGGGCGGCTTCTCCCCGCTCGCCCGCCGCCGGGCGGCAAAGGCAGGGCACGCGCAGCGCCGTCAGGCGGTCGGTAAGGGCGCGGGCCTCCGCCTCACCCTCTACCTCCGCCAGCAGCTCCGGCAGGGCGTCGGCCGCCCGGCCGGTCGGTTCAGGGGTTTCGTCCGGCAAATCCAGCACCGACTGCTCCTCTTTGGTTAAAATGGGGGTATAGTCTTCCAACGCCCGGCCGCATTTTACGCAAACCGTGTAGCCGTCTTCATATTCCGTTTGGCAGTGGGGGCACCACATCTTCTTCGTCCTCCTACCCTTTCAGGGTACCTGAAAGGCGGTAATATCGGTGGCAAGGCCGGTAGCTTCATTGGCCGTTACCACCACGCCGTCTAACCGGCAGGGGCCGGGGGCGGTCGTAAACCGCACCGGCAGCTTGTCTTTGAGCAGCGCGACAGACTGCTCGGCGCACACCCCCAGCACCGACTGCGCCGGGCCGCACATGCCTACGTCTGTAATAAAAGCGGTGCCGCCGGGCAGCAGGCAGGCGTCGGCCGTTTGCACGTGGGTGTGGGTGCCGATTACGGCGGTAACGCGGCCGTCTAAATAACAGGCCAGCGCACGTTTTTCGCTGGTGGCTTCGGCGTGAAAATCCACCAAAATCAACCGGCAGCCGGCCTCCTTTGCCTCTTCTACCAGCCGGTCGGCCAGCGTAAAGGGGTTGCAGGTGGGGGTTAAGTAAACCTCGCCCTGCAAATTGATAACCGCCGCCGTAAAACGGCCTTTATCCACCAGCGCCAGCCCGCAGCCCGGCGCGGCGGGGGGGTAATTGGCGGGGCGGAGCAAAAAGGGGTCGCGCTCTAACCGGTCGTAAATCTCCCGCCGGCGAAAGGAGTGGTTGCCGCCGGTGACCACGTCTGCCCCGCTTAGAAAGAGCGAGTCGGCCGAGCGGGGGGTCACGCCGTTGCCCTCGGCGGAATTTTCGCCGTTTACCACCGTAACCGAAGCGTCAAACCGGCGTTTGAGCTCCGGCAGATGTCGCCGCACCGCCTCGCAGCCGGGCTCGCCTACCACGTCGCCTATCATCAGCCACTGCATGGGCCGTCCCCCCTTTTTTCTCTTCTATTATAGGCCCCGGGGCGGGGGTTTGTCAACCGCCGGAAGGGGCTCTCGCGCGAATTTTTTTAT
>CANQGN010000181.1 GCA_947623215.1 uncultured Clostridia bacterium | reverse complement strand
TCAAGTGCTCCGCTATTCTACCAAATTCCAACCCGTTTGTCAACCCCCTTTTTCCTCTTTTTTTGGGATTTTTTTACGGTTTTTTTGCGGCCGGTTTTTAGAGCGCAACATCTTGTGCCTGCCGTTTTTCCAGCCACAATTGCCTACCCGAAAAATCGCCGCCCGGCGCATAAAGCGCCCCGCTTTGGCGCACAGTAAGGGTAAGAATTTTTTTCAAAAACGGAGTGGAAAGCATGATGCAACATTCGTCCGCCCGCCGTCTTGCCCGCGCCCTCGCCGCGCTGGCGCTCTGCGCCCTGCTGGCGCTGCTGCCGGCGGCGCAGGCCGGGGCGCTCTCTAAAATGGGGTCTACCGGCGCGGAGGTACGGCAAATTCAAACCAAGCTGAAAAACTGGGGCTACTACACCGGCAGCGTAGACGGCATTTACGGCACCAAAACCAAAAACGCCGTGCTCTACTTTCAGCGCAAAAACGGCCTGGCGCAAGACGGCATTGCCGGCCCGGCTACGCTGGCGGCCATGGGCATTTCGTCCTCTTCCGGCGGGTCCTCCGGCTATTCCACCAACGACTACAACCTGCTCGCCCGGCTGATTTCTGCCGAGGCGCGGGGCGAACCCTACACCGGCCAGGTGGCGGTGGGGGCGGTGGTGCTCAACCGGGTGGGCCACACCTCCTTCCCCAACTCCATTTCGGGGGTCATTTACCAGTCGGGGGCCTTTAGCTGCCTGAACGACGGCCAGTTTTGGAAAACGGTGACCGACAGCGCCTACAAGGCCGCCCGCGACGCGCTGAACGGCTGGGACCCCAGCGGCGGCGCCATTTACTATTATAACCCCTCTACCGCTCCCAGCAAGTGGATTACCACCCGCCCGGTGGTTTGCCGCATTGGTCGGCACGTCTTTTGCCTGTAAAAAAACGATTTTTCAAGCCCGGCTTTTTAAAAAAAGGCCGGGTTTTGCTTTATTCTCTCCGCCCGCCCCCTATTATATATTGTATAAAGGGGTTGCAGGAAAGGGAAAAAATTGGTATACTAAGGGAGGTAAAACCAAAAGGAGCGTGTGGCCAATGACCGTAAACGTACAACTACTGCGCGAGGGAGCGGCGGCGCCCGCCTACGGCTCCGCCGGGGCCGCGGGGGCGGATTTGCACGCCTGCCTGCCCCAGCCGCTTGCCATTCCCCCCGGGCAAACCGCGCTGGTGCCCACCGGCGTGGCGGTAGAAATTCCCGAAGGGTTCGCAGGGCTGGTGTTTGCCCGCAGCGGGCTGGCGACGAAGCGGAACCTCGCCCCCGCCAACAAGGTGGGGGTAATAGACAGCGACTACCGGGGCGAAATTTTGGTGGCGCTGCACAACCACGGCGGCGAGACCCAAACGGTAGAACCCGGCGAACGGGTGGCCCAGTTGGTGCTGACCCCCTGCCTGCGGGCCGACTTTGCGCCGGTAGAGCAGCTTTCGCAAACCAAACGCGGGGCGGGCGGCTTCGGCTCGACCGGCACCGCCTGAACAACCAAGGAGGAGCGACGAATGGACTGTTTATTTTGCAAAATTGCGGCGGGCGAAATCCCCTCTGAGAAGGTGTATGAAGACGATACCGTGCTGGCCTTTCGGGATATTGACCCGCAGGCGCCTTTTCACGTGCTGATTATCCCAAAAGAGCACATGGAAAGCGCGGCGGTGGTCACCCCCCAAAACAGCGGCGTGGTGGCCCACATGGCCGAAGTGGCGGCCATTTTAGCTAAAGAAAACGGCCTTACCGGCGGCTTTCGGCTGGTGAGCAACTGCGGGGCAGACGCCATGCAGTCTGTCCCCCACCTGCACGTGCACATGCTGGCCGGGCGGCTGCTGGGCTGGCCGCCGGGCTAAAGGAAAACTGCTAATCTCACCCCGACCGGGAGAAAGGAGAACGTCCCCGTGCCCAAGCTGACCGAAGCGGCTTTTTTGGCCGCGCTGCGCCAACCCGAAAGCCTGCTGCCGGTGTATTACCTTTACGGCGAAGAGAGCTTTTTAACCCGCGACGCCCTGCGGCGGCTGGGGGAGGCGCTGGTGGGCGACCGCCTGCCGGACTTTAACATAACCCGGCTAAACGGGGCGGCCGCCGGGGCGGAAGAGGTGGTAGAAGCCGCCGAGGCGCTGCCGGTGATGAACCCCTACCGGCTGGTGCTGGTGGCCGACCCCCCGGCGGGCTGGCGCTGCGACCCGCTGGAAGCTTACTTACGCTCCCCCGCACCCGGCGTGGTGGTGGTGTTTTACTCCTTCACCGACCGCCCGGCGGCCAACGACCCGCTGCTTTCTCTTTGCGAGCGGGCGGGGGGGACCCTGCGCTTTGCCCACAAAACCGAGCGGGAGCTTACCCCCCTGCTTTGCTCTGCCGCCGGTCGGCGGGGCTGCCGCATGACCGCCCGCGCGGCGGGCTATTTGGTGCGGTGCGTGGGGGTAGACCTGAACGCTTTGCAAAACGAGATGGACAAGCTGTGCGCCTACGCCGGCAGCCGCGAGATTACCGAAACGGACATAGACCTGCTTTGCCCCAAATCGCTGGACGCGACGGCCTTTGACATGACCCGCGCCATTACCCGCCGCCGACCGGGGGAGGCGCTGCGGCTGCTGACCGGTCTGCTGCGCGAGCGGCAAAAGCCGGAGATGATTTTGGGGGCGCTGAGCTACACCTTTGCCAACCTTTACCGGGCGCTGGCGGCCGATTTGGCGGGG
>CANQGN010000180.1 GCA_947623215.1 uncultured Clostridia bacterium | reverse complement strand
CGTCCGGATTTTTGCGGCTGGCGTTGGTGGCCAGCACGGTGAGCAGGCCGGTCAGCAGCTCGGTGCGCATGGTAGAATATTCTTCGCCCAGCGGATTGCGAATGCGAATGGCCCGGCGGCGGGGGTCTTCCTGCGGCAGACCCAGCAGGTCTACCGCCTTGCCGGCGTGGAAGGAGTAGGTGGTAACCTCCCACAGCCCGGCGGAGCAAAGCAGGGCTTTTACCGCGTCGTCGTTGCGGCGGGCGGGCAGTACCTTGCCCCGCAGCACTTCGCCCCGCATGGGCCGCCCCACAATGTGGTCGTAGCCGTAAATGCGCATAATTTCTTCGGCCAAATCCGCCCGGCCCTCAATATCTTCCCGAAAGCCCGGTACGGTGCTGGTCAGCACGCCGTCGCTTGACAAAGTGGTGGTAATCGAAAGCGCGTTTAAAATCTCTACCATGCGTTCGCGGGGCACTTCTACCCCCAGCAGCTCGTTTATGCGGTCGGCCGGTACCTGTAGGGTCAGCGGCTCGGGCAGATCGCCGTGGCAGTCGATGGTACCGCTTACAATATCGCCGGCGTCCAGCTCCTCTATTAACTGCAAGGCGCGGTTCATGGCGTATTCGCAGCGGAAAATATCGATCCCCTTTTCGTACCGGGCGCTGGATTCGGTACGAATGCCCAGCGCACGGGCGGTTTTGCGCACGCTGTCGCGTTTAAAGCGGGCGCTCTCTAAAAAGAGCTCGGTGGTGTCCGGCTTTATTTCACTGTTCAGCCCGCCCATAATGCCCGCGAGGCAAGAGGGCTTTTCGCCGTCGGCAATCACCAGCATAGAGGGCTCAAGCGTGTGCTCTTTTTCATCCAGCGTGGTAATGGTCTCGCCCGGCTTGGCCCGCCGCACAATAATGCGGTCGCCCGCAATGTCGCGCCGGTCAAAGGCGTGCATGGGCTGGCCGGTTTCCAGCATCACGTAGTTGGTAATGTCTACAATGTTGTTTATGGGGCGCATCCCCGCCGCCCGCAGGCAGTCTTTCATCCAGTCGGGCGAAGGGGCAATGCGCAAATTGCTTACGCACCGGCCTACGTAGCGGTTGCACAGGTCCTCGTCTTCTACCGTAACAGAAATCAGGTCGTGAATATTGCCGCCTTTTTCGTGGTAGACGGGGTCGGGCAGGGTGCAGGGTACCCCCAGCACCACGCCGATTTCTCTCGCCACGCCCAGCACGCTTTGGCAGTCCGGCCGGTTGGCGGTAATTTTAAAGTCAATAACCACGTCGTTCAGGCGCAAAATCTCGCGCATGTCTACCCCCACGGGGGTGCCGGGCTGTAAAATTAAAATGCCGTACACCTCCGCGCCGGGGTAGTCGCTTTCTTTTAAGCACAATTCTTCGCCGGAGCAGAGCATTCCGTTAGAGGGCAGCCCCCGCAGCTTGCCTTTTTTAATGTGGGCGCCGTTTGGCAGGTGAGAGTCGTGCAGCGCTACCGGCACCACCGCCCCCACAAACACGTTTTGCGCCCCGGTAATAATCTGTACCGGTTCGGCCTCGCCCACGTTCAGTTGGCAAATTTGCAGCTTGTCGGCGTCCGGGTGCTTTTCTATGGCCTCTATGCGGCCGGTGACCACGCGGTTCATGGTGAGCGATAAATCGTTTACGCCCTCAACCTCAAACCCCGCCATGACCATGCGCTCGCACAGCTCGTCTACCGAAACGTTTATGGGCACGTACCGTTTTAGCCAGTTTAGGGAAATATTCATTGTATCAAGTCCCCCTTTTTCGCTTAGTTGTCAAACTGCCGCAGAAAACGCAGGTCGTTTTCAAACAGCAGGCGAATATCGCTGATTTTGTAGCGGGTGGTGGTCAGCCGGTCTAAGCCAATGCCAAAGGCAAAGCCGGTGTATTCCTCCGGGTCTATGCCGCAGCCGGCAAGCACTCGCGGGTGCACCATGCCGGCGCCCAAAATCTCTATCCACCCCGCGCCCTTGCACACCCGGCAGCCCTTGCCGCCGCACTCGGGGCAAGAGACGTCTACCTCTACGCTGGGTTCGGTAAAGGGGAAGAAGGAGGGCCGGAACTTAATTTTCGCCTCCGGGCCGTAAATCTCCCGCGCGACCTGCTCTAAACAGCCCTTTAGGTCGCACATGGTAATGCCTTTATCGACCACCAGCCCCTCTATTTGGTGAAAAACGGGGGAGTGGGTGGTGTCTACCTCGTCTGCCCGGTACACCCGGCCGGGGCAGATAACCCGAATGGGCGGCTTGCGGGTTTGCATGGTGCGAATTTGCGCGGCGGAGGTTTGACTGCGCAGCAGCAAATCGTCGCCGACGTAAAAGGTGTCCTGCATGTCGCGCGCGGGGTGGTCGGCCGGAATATTGGGCGCCTCAAAGTTGTAATATTCGGTTTCAATTTCCGGGCCGTCTACCACGTCAAAGCCCATAGAGGTAAAAATGTCAATCATGTCGTTCAGCACCCGGTTTAAGGGGTGCAGCCCCCCGGTAGGCAGGGGCTTGCCCGGCAGGGTTACGTCTACCGCCTCGGCGGCAAAGCGGCGGGCTTCTTCTTGCTCTTTTAAGCTTTCCAGCCGGGTGGCTATGGCGTTTTCTATGTTGGCGCGCACCTGGTTGGCCAGCTGACCAATAACCGGCCGCTCTTCTTTAGAAAGGCTGCCCATTTGTTTGAGCATGGCGGTCAGCTCGCCCTTTTTGCCCAAAAAAGCCACCCGCAGTTCTT
>CANQGN010000179.1 GCA_947623215.1 uncultured Clostridia bacterium | reverse complement strand
GCGTGCGCTTACAGCCGTACTTTGTGTACGGCAAAAGCGCAACAACGCAGCAGGCGCGGCGGGCACTCCACCAAAAACGCGTTGGAACCTGACTTGCATTACCAAAAAAAGCGCGGCGGCTGATTGTTACCATCAGCCGCCGCGCCTTTTTGCGGATACTATTTTGTTGGTTAAACCGCGCGGGTCACTTTACCGGAACGCAGGCAGCGGGTGCAGGCATAAATCCGGCAGGGGGCGCCGTTCACAACTGCTTTTACGCGCTGCACGTTGGGTTTCCACGTGCGATTGGAGCGTCTGTGGGAGTGGGAAACTTTAATACCGAAGGTAACGCCCTTTCCGCAAATATCACACTTAGCCATTCTCTGCACCTCCTTGCGGGTTGGCCGTTGAATTCCAAACTTGTATGGCCTATCATACCAGAAACGGCGGCAAAAAGCAAGTATTTTTTTCAAAATTCTTTTTGGGGCCGGCTTTTCCCGCCCGCCGCCTGCTGCAATTTGCCCCCCTTAACCGGCCAACCCCTCGCCCAAATGACGGCTGCGCCCCCCTAAAATGCCCCCTCAATTGTGCCGACTGTACAAATTTAGGGCAAAAAATTCTGTCAAATTGACGAAAACCCCTTGCAAAACGCCCCAAAATCGTGTATGATTAGGTGAGCGGGATGTTTTCTCTTACCGAACCCCCCGCGCCGTCAGTCCACTTAGTAATTCAGCACGAACGGAGAGATGCCTTTATGCCAAACAAATTATTCCAAGATATTGTGCAGCGCCTGAGCGAATCCATTGAGCGCACCGTCGGCGTAATTGACAACGCCTCCGGCGTCGTCTCCTGCAGCGACCCCGCCCGCGTGGGCGCGGTGGCCGAGGTGGATTTTGTGGAGCTCTCCCACGCAGACGAACCCGTAGCTTCCGGCGGGTTTACCTTTGCCCCCATTGGGCAGGAGCAGTCGTATGAATTTGCCGTAATGGTAGAGGGGGAAGACGCGGCGGCCGCCAAATACGCCTCGCTGCTTTCTATTACCCTCTCCTCTATTAAGCAATACGACGACGAAAAGAACGACCGGGCCAACTTTATTAAAAACGTGATTATGGACAATATTCTGCCCGGCGACATTTACTTAAAGGCGCGGGAGCTGCGCTTTAACACCGAAAGCTACCGCACGGTGCTGCTGATTCGCATTGTGCACCCGCAAGACGTTTCGGTGCACGAAATTATCTCTAACCTCTTCCCCGAAAAGCACCGCGACTTTGTCATTAACATCAGCGAGACAGACGTGGCCTTGGTAAAAGAGGTAACGCCCGAGATTACCACCGGCGACTTGGAGCAGCTGGCCCGTTCGCTGGTAGACACGCTGGCGAGCGAGTTTTACACCCACGCCGTGGTGGGCATCGGCACCATTGTAACCGGCATTAAGGATTTGGCAAAATCCTTTAAAGAAGCCCACATTGCGCTGGAAGTGGGCAAGGTGTTTGACAATGAAAAAAGCATTGTCAGCTGCGACAATTTGGGCATTGCCCGGTTAATTTACCAGCTGCCCACCACCCTGTGCGAGACCTTTTTAAAAGAGGTCTTTAAGCGGGATTCTATCGACAGTCTGGACCAGGAGACGCTCTTTACCATTCAGCGCTTTTTTGACAATAACCTTAACGTCTCCGAAACCTCGCGCAAGCTCTTTGTGCACCGCAACACGCTGGTTTACCGGCTGGAGAAAATTAAAAAAATCACCGGGTTGGATTTACGCGAGTTCGACCATGCCATTGTCTTTAAAATTGCGCTTATGGTTAACAAGTACCTCAGCGCCAATCCGGTAAAATATTAAAAAAGGAACGAAAAAAGTTTTATGACTGCTGCCGTATCGCAGCCCTACATAGAGTTTCGGGGCGTTTACAAGGCCTATGAAAACGGCACCAAGGCCTTAACGGACGTAAACCTGAAAATCGAAAAGGGCGAATTTGTGTTTGTCGTCGGCGCCTCCGGCGCGGGCAAAAGCACCTTTATTAAGCTCATGATTCACGAAGAAAAGCCCAACGCCGGCGAAATTTTGGTGGGCGACTTTAAACTTTCTCGCTTAAAGCGCCGGCAGGTGCCCAAGCTTCGCCGCACCATGGGCATCGTCTTTCAGGATTTCCGCCTCATTCGCAACATGACGGTTTACGAAAACGTCGCCTTTGCCATGCGGGTGGTGGGCGCCTCTAAAAAAGAAATTCGCAAGCAGGTGACCTACGCGCTCAACATTGTCGGCTTAAACGACAAGGCCCGCAGCTACCCGGACGAGCTTTCGGGCGGCGAACAGCAGCGGGTGGCTTTGGCGCGCGCGCTGGTGAATAACCCCACCATGATAATAGCAGACGAACCGACCGGCAACGTAGACCCCACCATGTCTTACGAAATTGTGGAGCTGCTGACCGAAATTAACCGCCAGGGCACCACGGTGATTATGGTGACCCACGAGCACCAGCTGGTGCGCGACTTTGGCCACCGCGTGGTGATGATAGAAAACGGCCAGATTGTGGCCGACAACGCCGGCTTTACCCCGGCGGCCGACGCCCCCGGCACGCTGGAGGCTGCGGTGTTTGACGAAGTACGCCAAACGGCTGAGGCAGAAGAAGCCCCGGCGGTAAAGGAACCCGCCGAGGCCCTGCCGCTGGGGCAGGACTACGTGATTCAGCCCGGGCAGGCAGAGCAACCGGAGGCCGAGCAAGCGCCGCAGCCGGATGAGACCGCCC
>CANQGN010000178.1 GCA_947623215.1 uncultured Clostridia bacterium | reverse complement strand
GCGCTGTGAAGCGCCTTTTTCTAAATAATAAATGCCTACCCGGTCGCCCCCGCGCGCAATGTAGGCGGTATCTACCCCATACCGCCGCAGCGAGTTGACCGCCGCCTGCCCAATTTCGTGGGTCGGCAGGCGGGTTACAAAGCGGGCGTTTAAGCCAAAGTTGGCAAGCGACACGGCCACGTTGGCCTCGCCCCCGCCGTAGGTGGCTTCCAAGCTGTCTGCCTGTACAAAGCGCAAATAGCCCTGCGGCGCCAGCCGCAGCATCAGTTCGCCAAAGGTTACTACCGTTTTCATCGTCTTTATCCCTCTTTTTTTAGTTGTTCAGCGTTAAATGAATGCGAAAGCCGCCGAACGAAGGCTGTAAATACAAAAAGGTTGGGTTTCCTGCGGCGTCGTACCGGGCGGTGGCTTCGTCTACTGCTACGCCCCGGCTTTGCAAGTAGGCCGCCGCCCGCCGCAGGTTGTTGCAGCCGAGGGCAATGTGCCCGTGCTCGCCCGGGCCGCCGCCTTTCATCACTTCAAATAAATCCAGCCCGGCAAAGCAGGCGGCCTCCGTTTCGCGCGGGGCGCCGCCTATGGCCGCGCACAGGGTGTTTGCCAGCGCCGCGGCCGCCGGGGCATCGGCGGCGTTGATGCCCACGTGCTTTATGGTAAAGCCGTGCATTTTGGCTACCGCTGTGGCGGTTTTGGCGCGAATTTCGTCAAACTTTCCTTCGCGAATGAGGGCGGTTTTGGCCATCCAGCTGCCGCCGCAGGCCAGCACCCGGTCAAAGGCAAGGTAGTCATTTAAATTGGCTTCGTTAATGCCGCCGGTGGGCAAAAAGCGCAGCGAGGGGTAGGGGGCGGCCATGGCTTTTATCATCGCGAGCCCCCCGGCCGCCTCCGCCGGGAAGAATTTGACCACCTGTAGCCCCAATTCCAGCGCGGCTTCTACCTCGCCCGGCGTGGCGCAGCCGGGAATGACGGGAATGCCGATTTGCTGGCAATGGCGCACCACCCGGGGGTTGAGCCCCGGGCTTACAATAAAGGCCGCACCGGCGGCCGCCGCGCGGTCGACCTGCTTTGGCGTTAACACGGTGCCCGCCCCCACCAGCATGTGGGGCAGCGCGGCGGTGAGGCTGCGAATGGCTTCTTCCGCCGCCGCCGTGCGAAAGGTAATTTCGGCGCAGGGCAGCCCGCCCTCGCACAGGGCGCGGCCCAGCTGCGGCGCGTCGGCCGCGTTTTCAATGGCAATTACCGGCACAATACCGGCCGCCTGTATGCGTTCGTAAAGCTCGGTCATGGTAGCAGCATTCCTTTCTATTGTACATCCGTTGGGGTGGCGGTATCGGCTGAGTTGTTGGCAGTCATGGCGAGCAGGTACCAGCGACTGCCGATTTTAATACACAGCACGTTGGCCTGCTCCGAAAGACTGCGCAGCGAGCCCTTCGTTGTCATGGTGCAGGTAACGGTGGCCACCGCGCTGCCGCCCATACCGGCCACGTCTACCCCGTTGTAGGCGCCGTCGGTCAGCTCGTGGCGCTCGGCTGTCGCGCCCGAAACCGAAACCGTTACGGAGTCGCCAAACGAGTCGTAGGGAGCGCCCTCACGAAAAACGGCGGCGTAGTTTTGCTCAAAAAAGGCCTCTTCGCCCCCGGCGTTTGCCGCCAGATTTTTGACCTGCTGCTGCATAAACGGGGGAAAACAGCCGCAAAAATCGTCAAAATTTCGCTCGTTTAGCGCGGCAACGTAGCGCTTTACCAGCGCGGTGGGGCCGCTGGTAAAGGGGTTGCAAAAGGTTAGCAGCAGCGCCAGCGCCGCCGCGAGCAGCACAAGCACACCCCCGGCAAGGATTTTTTTGTTTCGTTTTGAGAGGGCTTTCATTTGGTTCTGCGGCCTCCGGTGTTTTTTTGAAATCAAAAGGGCGGCGTGCGGCCCTTTGTTTGGCAGATGGTTCACTTCGTCATTATAGCACGTTCGCCCGGCGCCGTCAACGGCTTTTTGCCCCGGTGGCGGGGTGGCATATTTTAGGACAAACCGGCATAGTATGGGAGCGTTAGGAGGAAGAGAAAATGGACGGTGGAAAACGATACGACGAGGCGGTAGCCATTTGCCCCGAACCGCTGCGCGGCTGCCTTACCGCCCTGCCGGAGCAGGAGAAAGAGCGGGTGCAGGAGGTTCGCCTGCGGGCGGGGCGGCCGGTGGTGCTTACCACTCCTGCCGGCCCCCGTCTGCTGACCGAAAAACGGCCGGGCGGCCGGGCGGTGGTTTGCTCTTACGAATGTTTGGAGCAAACGCTGCGCGCCGCCTGCGGGTACTCGGTACATACCCACCAGCAAGAGGTGGCGCAGGGGTTTATTACCATTCGGGGCGGCCACCGGGTGGGGCTGGCGGGCCGCGCGGTAGAAAAAGAGGGCCGGGTGTGCGGCATGAAAGAGATTTCTTCTTTAAATATTCGGGTGGCCCGGCAAATTTTCGGTTCGGCAGACGGGCTGCTCGCCGCAGCGCGGCAGGGCGGGGTACTGCTCTGCGGCCCGCCGGGCAGCGGCAAAACCACCCTGCTGCGCGACCTGGCGCGGCAGCTGGCGGGGAGTGCAACTACCCCGGGCGAAGCGGTAACGCTGTTAGATGAACGGGGCGAGCTGGCCGCCGAGTGGGACGGCCAGCCCCAAAACGACGTGGGGGTTCATACCGACGTGCTCACCGGCTTTGGCAAAGCGGAGGGCATGGAGCGGGCCATTCGCACCCTTTCGCCCCGGGTGGTGGTGTGTGACGAAATCGGCAGCGAAGAAGAGGCCGAA
>CANQGN010000177.1 GCA_947623215.1 uncultured Clostridia bacterium | reverse complement strand
GCGGTAGAGGGTTTTTGTGCAAACAGCAATATAACCAGCGCACAGGGCGGGGGCGGCGGCAGCGGGGTAAGCTGCTCGCCTATGCCCTCCGCCAGCATGGCGCCGCCGTGCAGGCAAAAGGGCACGTCCGCCCCAAGAGAGAGTGCCAGCCGGTCGAGCGCGTCGTCTGCCAGCGGCCGGTCATACAGTCTGTTTAGCCCCCACAGCACGCCGGCGGCGTCGGCACTGCCGCCGCCCAGCCCCGCCGCCATGGGTATACCCTTTTGCAGCTCTATGGCGGCGCCCCCCGGCAGCCCCGCCGCGGCAAAAAACCGCTCGGCCGCGCGGTAGGCCAAATTTTCCTCCCCCTGCGGCGCACCGCCGGGGCAATGCAGGGTAAGCCGGTCTGCCTTTTGCAGCCGCAGCCGGTCGGCTAACGAGAGCGACTGCATTTCGGTATGTAGGGTGTGGTAACCGTCCGCCCGGCGGCCGGTTACCCGTAAAGTCCAGTTGCATTTGGCGTGTGCCAAAACCGTGAGTTCCGTCATAATCTCAGCGTATCACCACCGGCACGGGTTCCCGCCGGTCGTAAAGGGTTACAAACGAAAAGCCCGCCTCTTGCAGCAGCGCCAGCCCGTCTGCAATGTTGGCGCCCACGTCCGCCGCGTAGTGGGCGTCTGACCCAATGGTCACGTACTCGCCCCCCAGCTCGCGAAAGCGCCGCAGCAGGGGTAAATCCGGCGTGGGGCGGCCGTACTCTGTGCGGTAGCCCTGGGTGTTGAGCTCCAGCGCCTTGCCGTCTGCTACCAGCCGCTTTAAAATTTCGTCTATTTCGTCGGCGTGGCGGCTGAGTTCTACCGGCAGGTGGGCGCGCCCCACCATGTAGCGCAGGGGGTAGGTTAAGTGACCAAGAGAATCAAACTGCCCCCAGCAAACGGTGTCGTACACCTCGGCAAAATAGTCGCTCAGCAACCGGTCGGGGTCAAGGGCGGAATAGTCCAGCTGCCAAAAATCCGGCTGGCCGCGCAGGCAGTGCAGGCTTGCGATAATAAAGTCCAGCGAATTGGCGTGCAGGGCGTCGTCGGCCGCTTTCAGGTCGTGCAGCGGCTGGCCCAGCTCCATACCGGTCATAACGGCAATTTGCCCCATAAAGGCGCTGCGGGCTTTTAGGGTTTCAAAAAAGCTGTAGCGAATGGCAGTATGAAAACTGTCGGTAAAATAGCGCTGGCACTCGGCATGGTCGGTTACCGCCAGCGCACGAATGCCCCGCGCGGCGGCCTGCTCGCACATATAGGTCAGCGAATCGTGCCCGTCGCAGGAATTGTCGGTATGAATGTGAAAATCCACCAGTTGCCGGTATTGCACCCCGCCCGTCTCCTTTTATATAATAATCTACCGATAGTTTACCACAAAAAACGCGGCATTTAAACCGGTTTTTGTAAAATTATGGTTCAAATCCCAAAAAACTGTGGTATAATGGGGGCAAGATTGGTTTGGAACAGAGGAGTTTTGTACATGAGAGCTGTAATAACGGTAGTAGGGGCAGATGCCGTCGGCATATTGGCCAAGGTTTCGGCCGTATGCTATGAGACCAACTGCAACATAGTAGACGTAACCCAAAAGGTACTGCAAGACTATTTTACCATGGTAATGATTGTAGAAATAGACGGCTGCAACGTGCCCTTCGCCGCCCTTTCTGACCGACTGAGCGAGCTGGGCGAAAGCCTGGGGCTGAGCATTCACACCATGCATGAGGACATTTTTCGTTCCATGCACCGCATTTAAGCGAGGAGCGCCATGGTAAACGAAGAATACAACGAAATATTACAGACCATTCAGATGATTCACAGCGAACATCTGGACATTCGCACCGTCACCATGGGCATTTCGCTGCTCTCGTGCGCCGACAGCGACTGCGAGGCCGCCTGCCGCAAAATTTACGACAAAATTACCGCTTACGCCGGGGGGCTGGTGCAAACCTGTAAAGACATAGAAAAAGAATTTGGCATTCCCATTATTAACCGCCGCGTTTCGGTAACCCCCATTGCCATGCTGGCGGCCGCCTGCCCGGGGGCCGACCCCGTGCGCTTTGCCCACACCCTGCAGCGGGCGGCGGAGGCGCTGGGGGTAGACTTTATAGGCGGCTACTCGGCGCTGGTGCACAAGGGATTTTCTGAAGGCGACTACGCCCTGCTGGACAGTATACCGGAGGCGCTGGCCACCACCCGCAACGTGTGCGCCTCGGTAAACGTGGGCAGCACCAAGGCGGGCATTAATATGGACGCCGTAGCCAAGGTGGGGCAGATCATTCGCCGCAGCGCCGAGCTGACGGCCGACCAGAACTGCATTGGCGCGGCCAAGTTTGTGGCCTTTTGCAACGCGCCGGAGGATAACCCCTTTATGGCCGGGGCCTTTCACGGGCCGGGCGAACCAGAGTGCGTCATCAACGTGGGGGTCTCCGGCCCCGGGGTGGTTTCGGCCGCGCTGGAAAAATGCCCCAATGCGCCGGTAGACGAGCTGGCCGAAACCATTAAACGCACCGCCTTTAAAATTACCCGCATGGGGCAGCTGGTGGCCCGCGAGGCCTCGCGGCGACTCTGCGTGCCATTTGGCATTGTGGATTTGTCCCTCGCCCCTACCCCGGCGGTGGGCGATTCCGTCGCCCGCATTTTAGAGCTTATGGGGCTTGAAAGCGCGGGGGCGTGCGGCACCACCGCCTGCCTGGCGCTGCTGAACGACGCGGTAAAAAAAGGCGGTGTGATGGCCTCCAACCATGTGGGCGGGCTCTCTGGCGCCTTCATCCC
>CANQGN010000176.1 GCA_947623215.1 uncultured Clostridia bacterium | reverse complement strand
AGCCAAAAAATGAAAAAAATACTTGCAATTATGGAAAAGTATTGGTATAATCACCATCTGCGGACATCATGTTCAGACTTTTATAGGGAGGTGCGAGTATATGCCGAACATCAAGTCCTCGGCCAAGCGGGATGCGCTTCAGAAGGCGGCCAACGCCAAGAACAAGGCGGCCAAATCCGCGCTGAAGACGGAGCTGAAGAAGTTTGACGCGGCTGTCGCGGTCGCCGGTGGCAAGCAGGCACTCTACCCCCTGCTCTTTGCAGCGGGCGGCCAGCGTGCCGAGCAAATCGTCGGCCTCATACCCCGCAAGCTCTACCACCGCCACGCCGTAGTCGGGCAGCAAGTCTTTGAGCAGCGGCAGCTGAGAGGCCAACTCCTCCGGCATTTTTTTGCGCCCGGCCTTGTAGCCGCTGTAGAGCTGATGCCGAAAGGTGGGCGCGGGCAGGTCAAAGGCCGCCGCTACGCCGTCCGGCGCGGTTTGCTCTTTGAGCTTGAGCAAAATATTCATAAACCCCATAATGGCGTTGGTAAATACGCCCTCGCGGGTAGAAAGCAGCCGAATGCCGTAAAAGGCGCGGTTTAAAATGCTGTTGCCGTCTAAGACCAGCAGTTTCACGGTTTTTCCCCCTTTACCCGGCGGTTTTCAGCTTAAAGAAGCGGCCACAAAATCGGCCAGCTGGGCCGCCGTTTGGTAGCCGACGGTGCGGGCGACCTCTTGCCCGTTTTGAAAGAGCAGCAGCGCGGGAATTGACGAAATACCAAACCGGTCGCAAAGCTCCGGTTCCTCGTCTACGTTCACTTTGCCCACGGCAAAGGCATCTGTCCCCGCCGCCAGTTCTTGCAGCTCCGGCGCCAGCATTTGGCAGGGGCCGCACCATTCGGCCCAAAAGTCTACCAGCACCGGGCGGTCGGTTTCTTGCAGCAAATCGTCAAAGGTTTCATTCGTCAGTTGCAGTTCCATGGTTGTTTTCCTCCTGTTGTTTGGGTAATTCTTCCGGTCGGCGGCGCAGCAGCGCACGCATTTCGGGAATTCGGTCGCGGTAAAGCAGCAGCGTACCGGCCACGGCCAGGGCAAAAAGCGGCAGTTTATAAAGCAGCGGCAGGCTGCCTGCGGCGGTGCAGCCCGCCAGCAGCGCCAGCAGCCAAAGGAGCGACCGCCAGCAGCGGTAGCGGCAGCAAAAGAGCTTTTCCGCACAGCGGCGACTGACCAGCATGGCCAGCAGTTGCGCCGCGCAGGTGGTAAAGGCCGCCCCCACAAAGCCAAAGCGGGGCACCAGCAAAAAGTTGAGCGCCACGTTGCAAAGCGCGCCGGCCCCCTGTACCAACAAATACAGTTTGCCGTTTTTTTGAATGGTTATGCCATAGCCCATTACGTTGCCGAGGGTATAAAAGATATGCCCAAAGGCCAGCAGCCCCACCGCACGATAAGCCGTGTGGTAAGCCGGGGCAGTCATAAGGGCCAAAATCTCTTTGGCAAACAGCCCCAAAAAGACGGCCAGCACGCTTAAAATGGCGGCCATGGCGTCGTACACCATGGCATACTGGGGGCGTTTCGAGCGGTCAGACGCATTTTGAAAGACAAAAGCCGGGTAGGCGGCCAAAAAAGAAGTGGTAAAGAGCGAGAGCAGCGTGACCATTTGAAAAGCGCGGCCGTACAGCCCCACCGGGCCCTGCCCGTGATACTGCCCAATGAAGTACCGGTCGGCAAAGCTGTTAAACCAGGTCAGCAGCACCGTGGGGGTAAGGGGGGCGCAGTAGCGCAGCACCCGGCCGAGCAGCGGCCGGTCGGCGGCCGGGCGGCGAAGGTAGCCGCGATTGGCAAGCAAATAGCAAAACCCGCAGCAGCACTGGCTGGCTACGTTGGCAATTAAAATGCCCATATACCCCACGCGAAAAACGAGAATGAGCAAAATATTGAGCGTGAGCAAGGAAAGCAGCTCTACAAACGAGAAAGCCGCCACCGCTTTGAGCTGCCCGCGCATACGGGTATTTACCCGCAGGGCAAAATAACTGAGCTTGACGGCGGCGTAGCCGAACCCCAGCGCCACCGCAAGGGTGTAGGCGCGGGTGTGAAAAAGCAGCTGCGACGCCCCGCCGGAGGCAAGGGACGTAAGCAGGCAGGCCCCCGCCGCCAGCAGGCAAAACACCGTGCAGCTGGTGGTTAGTTTTACCTGATAATCGCGGCTTTCTTCATCATAAAAAAAGGCGGTCATGCCCCAGTCGATACAGAGCGAATAGCCGCCGCAAACGAGCAGGGCGAGGTTTAAAACAGTGTCGGCAACGCCGTAGGCGGCGGTGGGCAGCACGCGGGTGTAAAGGGGCATGAGCAAAAAGCTGAGCAGCTTCATGCCGCTGTTGGCCACCACCAAAATGCCGCTGTTTTTGGCAAGCGATTTAAGATTTTGCTCCATCGGCCGCCTCCCGCAGTCCCTGCTCTATGGTAAGCAGGTTGTCGTTCCAGTTATAAAGCGCCACCGCTCGCGCCCGCCCGGCCGCCCCGCACCGCAGCCGCAGAGTGGGGTCAATAAGCAAAGTTTGCAGGGCGCCTGCCAG
Organism: uncultured Clostridia bacterium; assembly: GCA_947623215.1. Taxonomy (GTDB): domain Bacteria; phylum Bacillota; class Clostridia; order Oscillospirales; family Acutalibacteraceae; genus UMGS1484. The sequence continues at coordinate 267 of CANQGN010000176.1, read as the reverse complement.
CGCCGCCGGGTCGCCGCAGGGGGCGGCAAGGCCGGTTTCGCCGGGGGCGGTTACCTCTAACAGGCCGTCTGCCTCGCTGGTCACCACCGCAAGGCCGCAGGCCATGGCCTCTACCGCCGCCACGCCAAAGCTCTCGCGCCGGCTGGGGATACAAAATACATCCATTTGCCGCAGCGCTTCCCCCAGCCGCTCGTGCGGCAGGGCGCCGTAAAAGCAAACGTCATCCCCCACCCCCAGGCGGCGGGTCAGCCGACGAAAAGCGGGGGC
>CANQGN010000175.1 GCA_947623215.1 uncultured Clostridia bacterium | reverse complement strand
GTGGCCCAAGGCGATCTTGCCGCAGCCAAGCTCCTTTGCCTTCTCGTACAGCGTCCCCCGCCGCATTTTGGCGCACAGGTAGCAGGCAGAGTGGTCGGCCGCCTCTGCCGCTGAGAAGACGTTGGTTTCAAATATGGTAAGGGGGACTTCCAGCCGGGCGGCGTTTTGCTCTATCAGGCGGCGGTTTTCGGGGGCGTAGCCGGGGTCCATGACCAAATACAGCAGGCTAAAGGGCACCTTGCTGAATCGCTGCAACAGCCCCATCAGCTTGGCCAGCAGCATGGAGTCTTTGCCGCCCGAAAGGCAAACGGCTATGCGGTCGCCCGGCGCTATCAGCTCGTACTGCTGCAAGGCGGCCACAAAGGGGTTCCAAAGCTCTTTGCGGTATTTTTTGGTTAGGCTGCGTTCTACCCGCTGGGCGGGGGTCAGGCGGTCGTTCACGCCGGGGCCTCCTTCTGATTTGCTGGCTTCATCATAGCAGGTTTTGCCGCCGGTGTCAAGCGGCGGCGGGGGAGAAAAGGAACCAAAAAAATGCCCGCCGGCGCTTGACAAAGCGGGCGGGTTGTGTTAGTATAGTAGCGTGTTAAAGCATTAAAACGAGGAGGAATCCATTTTGCTGCAGCAAAGCGAGAGCATTGACCGCCTGTTTGAGGCGATTTTGTCGTTACGCACGCGGGAGGAATGTTACCGTTTTTTTGAAGACGCCTGCACCATTCGCGAAATCCAGGAGATTGCCCAGCGCTTTCAGGTGGCCTGTATGCTGGTGCAAAAGCAAAATTACCAGCGCATTTCAGAGCAAACGGGGGTTTCGACCGCCACCATTAGCCGGGTGAACCGCAGCCTGCAATACGGCAGCGACGGCTACCGCCGCATCATTGAGCGGCTGGGGGAAAAACAGGGGGGCGAGCAGGCATGACCGAATGGGCCGCCGCCTTGCAGCCGGAGGAACGCGCCCCGCTGGAGCTGCGGGCGCTTTACCGGCAATACGGCTATACCTACTACAAAATGAGCCGGTTTGAAGAATACGATTTTTACGCCCGCAACCGGGATTTTTTGGTGTCGGAAGGGGTGATACCCTTTACCGATACCACCGGCCGCCTAATGGCCTTAAAGCCGGACGTAACGCTCTCGATTGTAAAGGGCTGCCGCCCCGGTAAAGGCGAAGTGACCCGCTGCTTTTACCACGAGAACGTGTACCGGGTGTCGGATTTATCGCAAACCTATCGCGAAATTCCCCAGGCGGGGGTAGAGGCCATTGGCGAAATAGACCGGGCGGTGCGCTGCGAGGTGGCGCTGCTGGCGGCCAAAAGCCTGCGGGCGCTCTCAAACAGCTGCGTGCTCACCCTTTCGCATTTAGACGTAGCCGCCGCCCTGCTGGAACCTCTGCCCGCCCCCGCCCGCGCCCCGGCGCTGGCCTGTCTGTCGCAAAAAAACGCCCACGGCCTTACGGAAATTTGTAAGCAGTGGGGGGCGGCAGAGGTGCTGCCGGCCTTGCGAGAACTGCCCTGCCAAACCCCCGCTTTTTCGCTGGCGGCAGAGGAACTGGCGGCGGCGGCAGAGGCCGCGGCGGCCGGTGGGGCAGAGGTAGCGATAGATTTTTCGCTGGTGCAAAGCGGCCGCTACTACAACGGGCTGGTGCTCGAAGGGTTTATGAAGGGCGCCCCTGCCCGGGTGCTTTCGGGCGGGCAGTACGACCCGCTGCTGCGGCGGCTGGGCAAACAGGCCGGCGGCGTGGGCTTTGCCGTTTATTTAGACCGCCTGCCGGTTGAAAGCGACCCCGCCGAAGAAGACGCCGACGTGCTGCTGCTTTACCCCGCCGGTGCACCGGCCGACCGGGTGCTGGCCGTGGCCGAGCGGCTGCGGGCGCAGGGAAAGCGGGTGGCGGCCTGCAAGGCCGCCCCGGCCGGCGGGCGCTACCGCGAACAGATAATACTGGACCAAAACGGGGAGGTGACGGGCGCATGAGCGAATTTTTGCACATTGCCCTGCCAAAAGGCCGCCTGGGCGAGCGGGTTTACCGCCGCTTTGCGGCCGCCGGGTTTGCCTGTCCCGGCGTGCTGGAGGATACCCGCCGCCTGATTTTTGAAAACGCCGAGCAAAAGGTGCGGTATTTTTGGGTAAAACCGTCGGACGTCGCCATTTACGTAGAGCGGGGCGCGGCCGACTTAGGGGTGGCCGGAAAAGATATTTTGCTGGAATACCGCCCCGACGTGCTGGAGCTGCTGGATTTGCAAACCGGCTGCTGCCGCATGGCGGTGGCCGCTCGGCAGGACTTTCGCGACCGGCCGGAGCGCACGCTGCGGGTGGCCACCAAATTCCCCCGCATTGCCGGGGATTACTACCGCTCGCTGGGGCGAGATATAGACATTATTCGCCTGAACGGTTCCATAGAGCTCGCGCCGCTGCTCGGCCTTTCAGACGTGATTGTAGATTTGGTAGAAACCGGCGCCACGCTGCGCGAAAATCACTTAACCGAGCTTGAAACGGTGGCGCCTGTCAGCGCCCGGCTGATTGCCAACCGCGCGTCCTTTCCCTTTCACCGGGCGGCTATTACCGCCGTTATGGAAGGGCTGCGCCAACAGCCAGAGGAGGCATAACAGATGCAAACGAACACCCTACGATTCCGCCCGGTTTCTCCCTTTCACCGGGCGGCCATTACCGCCGTTATGGAAGGGCTGCGCCAACAGCCAGAGGAGGCATAACAAATGCAAATGGTAACCTACGACCCCGCCCGGCCGGAGGCGGTGCTGCCCCGGCGGCAAAACGCCCCTGCGGTAGAGCAGGCGGTGGCGGAGATTATAGCCGAAGTACGCGCCCGGGGAGACGCAGCCGTGCTGGCCTATACCGAGCGGTTCGA
>CANQGN010000174.1 GCA_947623215.1 uncultured Clostridia bacterium | reverse complement strand
TACCGTATCTTGCAGCCGCACCATGGCCAGCACCATTTCTACGTACCGCTCTACCCGGTTGAGCTCGCACCGCAGCGGCAAAAATTCTTCCTTTTCTTCCGCCTGCAAAATCAGCCGCATGGCCGAAAGGGGCGTTTTCATTTGGTGCACCCACAGGGTAAGAGAGTCGGCCAGCTCCTCCCCCCGGCGGTCGGCTGCTTCCCGCGCCTCCCTCAGCGCCCGGCAAAGCGCAAGGTTCAGCGCCGCCCAGTCGCCCTCCGGGTAACCGGCGGCGGCCGGTAAATCCTCTATGCCGTCTGCTGCCCGGCGGGCGAGCGAGCGCACCGCCAACGCCCGCGCCCGGGCGCGGAAAAACGAAACCAGCAGCGCGGTAAGCAGCACCGCCGCGCAAAGCGCCAGCAGGTAGCAGGCGGGCGCGAGCGGCAGCCGGTAAAGGGCAAAGCCAAAGAGCAGCAGCCCCGCGCAGGCGAAAAAGAGTACCACCCACGGGAGGCGGGGGCGCAAAAAGCTGGCAAACTCACTCACGTCTCCCCCTCCTCTACCCGGTAGCCCTCGCCCACGCGGGTGACAATCAGGTCGGCCAGCCCCGCCGCAGCCAGTTTTTTGCGCAGGCGGTTTACGTTGACCGTCAGGGTATTTTCGTCTACAAATTCCATGGTTTTCCACAGCCGCTCCATGAGCGTTTCGCGGCTGACCGTTTTGCCCTTGTTCTCAAACAAACACAGCAAAATGCGGCTTTCGTTTTTGGTAAGCGGCAGGGTAACGTCGCCCACCGTCAGCGTGCCCGCCGCCGGGTGCAAAAAGGCCCCCCGGCAGCACAAAGTGGGGCTTTCGGCCGCAAACGAATAGGCCCGCCGCAGCAGCGCCCGCATTTTGGCGGCAAGCAGGGCGGCGTCAAACGGCTTGGCAATAAAATCGTCCGCCCCCAAATTCATGGCGGCCACCATGTTTACGCTCTCCCCGGCGGAAGAGAGAAACAAAATGGGGGCGCTGGTGTGTCGCCGCAGGCGGCCGCACCAGTAAAAGCCGTCGTAATACGGCAGCGTTAAGTCCAGCAATATTAAGTGGGGCTGAAAAGCGACGGTTTCTTCTTCCACCGCGTGAAAATCGTCAATGCGGCCGGGGGTCATCTCCCACCGGCGGCAAAGGTCGCACAGCGCGTCCGCCATGGCGGCGTCGTCTTCTATAATCATCACCCGAAAGGTCACGGCGCACCACTTTCCCCTTCGCATAATCGTTCCAGCAGACGGGCGATTTCGGCGGCGGCGTTTTGGGGCAGCCCCTCGCGCTGGCAGCGGCGCATTTGCTCCGCTGCGCCGGGGCGCAGCAGCGCTTCGCAGGCGGCAAGCAAATTCTGCTCTGCCGGGGCGGCCGAAAGGGCCATGCCGCGCTCGCAAAAATAGCGCAAATTGCGGCTTTCGCACCCGGGAATGGGGCTAAGCAGCCCCAGCGCGCAGCCGCAGGCCGCCGCCTCGGTAGTAGAAAGCCCGCCCGGCTTGGTAAAATATACGTCGCAGGCGGCCAAATAGTCGGCCATGCAGTCGGTATGGGCCACGGGGCGGCAAAAACCGGTCGGCAGGGCAAGCAGCCGCTCGCGCAGCCGCCGGTTGCTGCCGCAAAGCACCACCACTTCCGCCTCCGCCGGGGGGTAGCGCCGCCGCAGCAGCCCTACTGCCTCTGCCATGCGCCCCGCCCCCATGCTGCCGCCAGAGAGCAAGATGACCCGCTTGTTTTGGGGAAGCGAAAGCCTCTCGCGGGCGGCGGTGCGGTCGCCCGGGCGGGTAAAGGCGGGGTGCACGGGTATGCCCAGCGGCGCCAGCCGGTCGCGCGGCAGCCCCCGGGCGGCAAATTCTTCTACCAGCTCCGGCGTGGGCAGCACGTAGCAGTCGCAGTCGGTTTCTTCCGTAAAAGGGGTGCAGGCGTAGTCGGTCGCCACAAACACCGTTTTGGGCAGCGTTTGCCCCGCCCGGCGCAGGGCGGTAAGCATCTCTGCCGGAAAGAGGTGGGTCATCACTACCACGTCTACCGGGTGGGCGAGCAAATAGTCCCGCATTTGGCGGCCGGTGTGGCGGTTGGCGTAATAGACCGGCGAGCGCACCGGCAGGCGGCGGTAAGCGTCGCCCAGCGAGTAAATGGCGCCAAAGGCGGCCGGCGCCCGCTGTACTAAGCGCACGTAGGCGGCGTCTACCGCGCGGGCGGTGTATTTGCCGCCCAGGGCGTAGGGGTTCAGCCGCTGCACCCCATGGCCCCGTTCGCTCAGCGCGGCGGCCAGCGCGGCGGCCGCGGCGTTGTGCCCGCCGCCGGTGCCGCAAGAGAGAATCAGCGCATCCACAACAGTTTCACCTGCATTCGTTCTTTTTCTTCTTTACTTTTGTGCAGCCGCAGGCACACCAGCCCCGCTTGCAGCCAAAAGCCCAGCGTAACCGGCGCCCCCGCCCCCAAAACCGGCAGCGCGGCCGCCGCCGTAACGTAAGCCGCCGCCGTGCGGTAGAGGTTGGGGCGAATGCGCACGCCGAGCGTAAATATGAGAAAGCTTAAGGCAAACACCAGCACCGGCAGGGCGTTTGGCAGCAGCCCCAGCAGGCAGCCAAAGGTAACGGCTATGCCCTTGCCCCCCGGCCACCGCCCCAAAAAGGGGTAAATGTGCCCGGCCACCGGCGCGGCCAGCACCGCCGCAAACCAGGGGCTTTGCACCACCCCCGGCAGCGCCCGGCAGCAAAGAAACACCGGCAGCGCCCCTTTAAGCAAATCGCCGCACAGGGTGGCCACGCCGCACCAAAAGCCGCCGTAGGTAAAGGCGTTGGCCGTGCCCGGGTTTTCGTCCGGCGCGGCCAGCCACCAGGCCTCGCGCCCCAGCAGCCGGGCGGTTACCCGGGCAAACAGCAG
>CANQGN010000173.1 GCA_947623215.1 uncultured Clostridia bacterium | reverse complement strand
CGGTTGCGCATTGCCCTCGCCCCGGTGCGGGAGGGCTACGATTATATTCTCATCGACTGCCCGCCCTCGCTGGGCCTCATTACCATTAACGGCCTCACGGCGGCAGACAGCTTGCTGGTGCCCATTCAGTGCGAGTATTACGCGCTGGAAGGATTATCGCAGCTTATGGCCAGCGTGCGGCAAATTAAGCGGCTGTACAACGACCGGCTGACCTTAGAAGGGGTACTGCTGACCATGTACGACGCCCGGCTCAACCTCACCCGGCAGGTGGTGGAGGAAGTAAAAAAATTCTTCCCCGGCAAGGTGTTTGCCACCGCCATTCCGCGGGCGGTGCGGCTTTCAGAGGCGCCGGGCTTCGGCCAGCCGGTGCTTTATTACGACAAAGCATCCAAAGGGGCAGCGGCCTACGCCGCGCTGGCGGAGGAAATAATAGCGAACAACCGAAAGGAAGGGTAACATGGCAAAAAAAGGCGGGCTTGGCAGGGGGCTTACCACTCTGTTTCAGCAAAGCGAATCGCAAGACGTAGGCGCGCTGCCGGTGCGGCTGTCGGCCATTGAACCCAACGCCGGTCAGCCGCGGCGGGATTTTTCGCCCGAATTGCTGGACGAGCTGGCCGAGAGCATTCGCCGGTACGGGGTATTGCAGCCCCTTACCGTGCGGCCGCTGCCGGGCGGGCGCTACCAGCTGGTGGCGGGCGAGCGCCGTTGGCGGGCGGCCCGGCTGGCGGGGCTGACCGAGGTACCGGCCGTAGTGCGGGAGCTGACCGACCAGCAGGCGGCGGAGATTGCGCTGGTAGAAAATTTACAGCGGGAAGATTTAAACCCCGTAGAAGAAGCGGCGGGCTATCGCTCGCTGATGGAAGAGTTCGGCCTAACGCAGGACGAGGTAGCTGCCCGGGTGGGGCGCTCTCGCCCGGCGGTGGCCAACGCCGTGCGGCTGCTGGGGCTGCCGGAACCCATTTTGGAGTTGCTCAAAAGCGGCAAAATTTCGGCCGGGCACGGCCGGGCGTTGCTGGCGTTTCACGACGAGGCGCAGCAGCAAAAGGCGGCGCAGGCGGCCAGCTACGGCGCCAACGTGCGAGAGATAGAGCGCATGGCCAAGCGGGCGGCCGAGGGGCCAAAAGAGACCCCGCCCCCGCGCATGCAGCCGAAACCGGATTTTTACCGCCAGGTAGAGCTTTCGCTGGCCGAGCAGCTGGGGCGGCGGGTGACCGTGCGCCCGCGCAGCGGCAAAAATGGCAAAGAAGCCAAGGGCGGCCGGCTGGAAATTGAGTTTTATAATGCGGACGACCTACAGGCGCTCGCTTTGCATTTTGAATAGGAGGAATCCGAACAATGTTAGACATCAAATGGATTCGCAGTGACCCGGACGGGGTAAAAGCGGCGCTGGCCCGGCGGGGCGGCCGGTACGACGAGACGATTGACCGGCTGCTGGCGCTGGACGAAGAGCGCCGACGGCTGACGACCGAAAGCGAGAGCATGAAGGCGCGGCAAAACGCCGCCTCGCGCGAGATTCCCGCGCTCAAAAAAAGCGGGCAGGACGTATCGCCCCTGCTGGAAGAAATGAAGCGGCTTTCGGAGCAGATAAAAGAGCGGGCGGGGCAGCTGGCGGCGGCAGAGGCCAGCCAGCGCGAGCTGCTGCTGGGGCTGCCCAACCGCCCCAATGCGGACATACCAGACGGCGCAGACGACCGCGAAAACGCCGAGGTGCGCCGCTGGGGCGAACCCCCCGCCTTTGAGGGGTTTGAACCCAAAGCCCATTGGGACCTTGGCGCCGCCCTTGGCATATTAGACCCCGAGCGGGCGGGCAAGGTAACCGGCGCGCGCTTTCACTTTTACCGGGGGCTGGGCGCCCGGCTGGAACGCTCGGTCATCAACTATTACCTCAACACCCACACCGAAAACGGCTATACCGAGATTTTTCCGCCCTTTATGGTCAACCGCGCCTCTATGACCGGCACCGGCCAGCTGCCGAAGTTTGAAGAAGACGCCTTTAAGGTGGCCGACACCGATTATTTCTTAATTCCCACCGCCGAGGTACCGGTCACCAATTTGCACCGCGACGAGATTTTAGAGGGGGCCGCCCTGCCGCTGAAATACTGTGCCTACTCCGCCTGCTTCAGGGGAGAGGCGGGCTCGGCCGGGCGCGACACCCGGGGCCTTATTCGCCAGCACCAGTTTAATAAGGTAGAGCTGGTGCAGTTTGCCCGGCCGGAGGAATCGTATGCGGTGTTAGAGTCGCTCACCCGCGACGCCGAGCGGGTGCTGCAGGGGCTGGGGCTGCCCTACCGGGTGGTTTGCCTGTGTGCGGGCGACCTTGGCTTTTCGGCCGCCAAAACCTATGATATTGAGGTTTGGCTGCCCAGCTACGGCCGGTACTGCGAGATTTCGAGCTGCTCTAACTTTGAAGATTTTCAGGCCCGCCGGGCTTCCATTCGCATGAAGGATTCCGCCGGCGACAAGGCCCGCTTTGTGCACACCCTAAACGGGTCGGGGGTGGCCATTGGCCGCACCGTCGCCGCCATTTTAGAGAATTACCAAAACGCCGACGGGTCGGTTACGGTGCCGGAGGCGCTGCGCCCCTACATGGGCTGCGAGCGCATTGCGCCGGAGGACTAACCCCGGGGCGAAGTTTTTGGAAGCAACAAAAAGAAACTGTTGAAAACCCCGCCGCCGGTTGTAGGGAAAAACCGGCGGCGGGGTTGTTATTTGTGGTTGTTTTGTTATTCCGCAGACAGGGTGTTGGCCTCGCGGTAGGGGCGGGCGAGCTGGTAAAGCATCAGCGCGGCCACCGCCAGCGCGGCAATCAACCCCGGTATGCTGCCGGCGCCGGTAACAAGGCGGCCGAACTGGTAGACCATCAACGAAACGGCGTAGGCAAACAGGCACTGGTAGCCAATGGCAAACCAGGTCCATTTGGCGCTGTTCATCTCTCG
>CANQGN010000172.1 GCA_947623215.1 uncultured Clostridia bacterium | reverse complement strand
GCCACCCAACCGGCGGAAGTCGCTTCTCCCGGGGTGATTTATGAAAGCGCCAACCCCGCCGTGGCCACGGTGAGCGAAAGCGGCCTTGTAACCCCCGTCTCGCCCGGGCAAACCACGGTATACGCCCTCACCGCCGACCGCTCGGCTTACGATGAATGCGCCGTTACAGTACAAAGCGCCCCCACCAGCGTTACCCTTTCGCCCGCCTCGCTTTCGTTAGATACCACGGTACATACCACCGGAACGCTCAAAGCGACGGTATTGCCGGCCGACGCGCCCGCCAAAACCGTTACCTACGCCAGCAGCAATGCCGCCGTAGCCTCGGTAACCGCGGGGGGCAAGGTCACGGCCCACAAGGCCGGTTCGGCCACCATTACCGCCAAAACGGCCGACGGCGCCAGCGCCACCGCCCGCGTTACCGTTTCGGCCGGGCCATCTTCCTTAAAGCTCAATCAAACGACCGTTAATTTATGGGACAACGGCATGTACACCCTCAAAGCCACCCTTACCGGCGGCAAGGGCGAGGTGACCTTTACCAGCTCTAACGGGGACGTCGCCACCGTAAGCAGCGGCGGCGTGGTGTTTGCCGTGGCCAAGGGCAGCGCCACCATTACCGCCCGCTGCGGCTCGCTGTCGGCCGCCTGCAAGGTAAACGTCTACCGCGAGTACGACTACATGGGCGCGGTGGCCGCCGCCTTTGAGTCGGGCGACGACCCCGGCTGCATTTCCGGCAGCGGCAGCGATAAATCCTACGGCTGCCTGCAATTTTACGCCGCCGCCGGGGTGCCGCGCGACTTTTTCCGCTGGCTCATTTCCTCCGGCTTGCAGCCCGCCATGGGCAAAACCCTGCAAGCCGCCTACACGGCGGACGGCAACCGCTGCGGCAGCCGGTTTGACGCCGCCTGGCAGTCACTCGCCAAAACCGACCGGGAGGAATTTCGCTCTTGCCAAATGGCCTACTGCATGGGGCTCTACTACGAACCGCTGGCCAACCGACTGGTAAGCGAGCTGGGCTTTTCGCCGGACGGCTACTCCGTCGCCCTGAAAGCCGCCCTTTGGTCGCGGGCCGTGCAGCACGGAGTGGGCGGCGCCTTTAACCGCGTGCGGGCCGCTTTTTCGGCCATTGGCGGGTTTAAGGGCAAGTCAGAGCGGGCGCTCATTGCCGCCATATACGCCGAGTGCGGCGCCACCGTAACCAAAAAGCCCGCCGAGAATGCGATTGCCATGAACAGCAGCTCCTCCATTGCCGTGCAGTACGGGCTGGTGGGCAAATATATGAAGTATTTTTACGGCAGTTCTTCGAGTATGCAGGCCGGCGTTTGGCTGCGGCTGAACGTAACCGAACCCAACATGCTTTACCAAATGCTCGAGCATCCGCCGGTTGCCATTACCAAATGAGGAAGATTGGGGGGCTGTTTGTGAAAAAACGCCTGGCATTTGCCCTGCTGGCGCTGGTGCTGCTGGTCGGCTGCGGTTCGCAAAAGGCCGAAAGCGGCGATTACCACTTTACCCTGCGCTTTCCGGCCGCGTTTACCGTGTTTGCCAAGGGGGCGGCGGCCGATTCTTCTGCGCTTACCGCCTTTGGGCTGACAGAGGAGGATTTAACCGCCTTTCAAACGGAAGAAAACGGCGTGTTTTACGCCGTGGCGAGAGACGACGACCTGACCCGCGAAGTGGTGGTAAACGTATACCAAAACGACTATGCCGCAAGCCTGTGGCGGCTGCGGGAGGCCGACGCCGACTCCATAAACGAGTTAACGCAGGACGCCATAGACGACTTTGCCGCCGCCGGGGTGCAGGCGCTGCAAAAGGGGCAGTTTGCCCAGGGCGACGCGATGTTTGTGTTTTTAAACCTCCGCAGCGGGGCCAACACCGAACCCGGCGTGGCAGACACCGTTTACTGCACCACCGTGGTAAACGGCCTGCAATATACCATTCTTTACCAGTTAAACGGCCCGCTGACCGACCGCTACCAAAAAGAAGCGCAGTCGATTTTTGACTCCTTTTACTTAACCGAAACGCTGCAAAACCCAAACGAGGAACCGAAAGATACCGCCCCCGCCAACGCCATGCTGGTGGTGGTACTGCTGGCGGCGCTGATTTTTAGCGGCGTGTTGATTGCCCGGGGGGTCGCCTCTGCCCGGCGGCGGGCGGGCGAAGAACAACCCTACCGCCCGCAGTTTGAAGACGACCTGAAAACCGAAAAAAAGAAGGACAAAACGCCATGAAAATTGCCCGCCTGCTCTCTGCCCTGTTGGTGGCGGCGGCGCTGCTCGCGATTATTCCCACGGCGCTGGCCGCCCAAACCGTGCCGGTAGAGGGGGAAGCCATGACCTTGCAGCTGCCGGACGATTTTACCGTGGTGCAGCGCTCTACCGTTTCGGCGCTGGAACCGGAGCTGCAAGGCTACACCACCACCGTAACCGAAACCGAACTGAAATTTACAAACGGCCACTATTTGTTGCTGGCCATTTCGCCCTCTATGCACTGCACCCTTTTTCTCACGCGAGAAGAAACGCCCCTCTCGCGCGGGGTGGGCGACCTAATCGCCTGTACCGACCACAACGCCGCCAGCCGCCTGCTGCTGGGCGACCACCCGGAAAATTTTGCCGAGGTACGCGAAATTGAGCGGGCGGGCGCGCTGTTTTACCGGGTAGACTGCGGCGTTTCGGGCGGGGTGGGCCGCCTTGCCTACCTTACGGTGATGAACGGGGTAAGCTACACCCTGTGCGTAGCCGACAATACCGGCGAAATGACCGACAATTTAAACGCCATGTTTGACCGGGTGTTCCAGACGTGGGACTTTACCGTAACCGCCGAAACGCTGCGCATTCAGCGCTTTCACCGGCGGGTGGTGCGCACCGTGGCCATTATTTGCATTCCCCTGCTGCTGGCGGCTGCCGGCTTTTTGCTGCGGGGGCTGGTGCGCGACATTCGCGCCCGGCGGGAAGAACAGCGCCGCCGCGACCTGGTGCCCCGCCGCCCAAGGAGGTAAGGAAAACATGCCGGAGTGCTTTGACCACGCCCTGCTGTGCGACCAGCTGGCGGAGTGGA
>CANQGN010000171.1 GCA_947623215.1 uncultured Clostridia bacterium | reverse complement strand
AACCCTTTACCCGGCCCGCAAAAGAAGAGGGCGAAGACCGCCACGCCTACCTGCACCGGTGTACCGAAGCCATTATGCAGCCTATAGCAGAGGGGATAGCCGCCCATGCCAAAGCGTAGCGTAACCTTAGCCAAAACCGCCGGCTTTTGCTTTGGGGTAGAGCGGGCCATGCAGCTGGTAGAAGAGCTGCTGCAAGCCGGTAAAAAAGTGGCCACGCTCGGCCCGCTGATCCATAACACCCAGGCGGTGGAGGATTTAAAGCGCCGCGGGGTGACCATTTGCGACGACCCCCTTGCCGCCCCGGCGGGGGTCATGCTGGTTATACGCTCCCACGGGGTAGAGCGGCAGGTGTACGAGACCCTTCGCCGCCGGGGCATTGCCTATGTAGACGCCACCTGCCCCTTTGTAGAAAAAATTCACCGCATCGTTGCCCGCGCGGCGGAGCAGAACCTGCCCGTACTGGTGGCCGGCGACCCCAACCACCCGGAGGTGCTGGGCATTTGCAGCTTTGCGGGGGCGCAGGTGTATTGTTACCAAAACGACAAAATGTTAATTGAACTGTTAGAAAATAACAATTTTCTAAAAAATGCGACATTTGTGAGTGTTTGTCAGACCACGTTTGAGAAAAAAAATTGGCTGAAATGCGAAAATATCTTAAAAAAGGTCTGTACAAACCCCGTTTTTTTTGATACAATATGTGATGCGACATCAAATCGGCAGCAAGAAGCCGAGCGTTTGGCGCGCCAAAGCGACCTCATGGTAGTGGTAGGGGGGCGGCACAGCTCCAACACCGAAAAGCTGCGTTCTATTTGCAGCGCCCATTGCCCTACGCTGCTTATTGAAACAGCGGCGGAACTCGCGCCTTCTGCTTTGGCTCCCTTTTGCCGAATTGGTGTTACTGCCGGCGCTTCAACGCCCGGCGGTATTATAAAGGAGGTTCAACAAACCATGTCAGAAATCATTGACAATGTCGAGGCGCAGGAAACCGAATCCGTTGCCGAGCAAATGCAGGAAACGCCTGCGAACCCTACCGAAAGCGAGGTGGCAGAAGAAGCGACTGCGACCGCCGAGCAAAATGCTCAGCCGGCGCCGGACGAGGCGGACGTTGTCGTGGTTCCCGAGCAGCCGCCCGTGCCGGAAAAGACCTTTGAGGAAATGACCGATATGGAGGCCTTTGAGTATTCCCTCAATCACATGAATTCCGACCAACGGGTGAAGGGCGTTGTGCTGGCGGTTACCCCTACCGAAATTCAGGTAGACATTGGCCGCAAACACGCCGGGTTTGTACCCATGAGCGAATATTCTTATGATTCAGACGCCGACGCTACCAAAGAAGTAAAGGTAGGCGACGTGCTGGATTTAATGGTCATGCGCACCAACGACCAGGAGGGCACCGTAATGCTCTCGAAAAAGCGGTTTGATTCTACCCGCATTTGGGACACGCTGGCCGAGGCGCAGGAGAACGGCACGGTGTTAGAGGGCAAGGTTGCCGAAGTCATTAAAGGCGGCCTGTTGGTGCTCAGCCGGGGCATTCGGGTGTTCGTGCCCGCCTCGCAAGCCACCGCCTCGCGCGGGGAATCGCTCGAAGCGCTGCTGCATACCACCGTTCAATTCCGCATTTTAGAGGTCAACCGTTCCCGTCGCCGCGCGGTGGGTTCCATTCGCTCGGTGCTGCGCGACCGCCGCAAAGAGCAAGAGGCCGCCTTCTGGGCCGAGGTAGAAGAGGGCAAGGTGTACACCGGCAAGGTGAAGTCTATCACCTCTTACGGCGCGTTCGTCGACCTCGGCGGGGTAGACGGTATGGTGCACATTTCTGAGCTCTCGTGGAAGCGCATTAAAAATCCGTCGGAGGTTGTCAGCATCGGCGACGTGATTGAAGTGTACGTGAAATCCTTTGACCCCGAAAAGAAAAAGGTTTCGCTCGGCTACAAAAAGCCGGAGGATAACCCGTGGGCAATCTTTTTGCGGGATTATAAAGTGGACGACGTGGTGCCGGTCAAGATTGTGAGCATGACCAGCTACGGCGCGTTCGCCAATATCATCGACGGGGTAGACGGTTTGATTCACATTTCGCAAATCGCCAACACCCGCATTGCCAAGCCGCAAGACGTTCTTTCGGTCGGGCAAGAGGTCAACGCCAAGATTATTCAAATTGACGAAGAGAAAAAGCGCATCAGCCTTTCTATTCGTGCGCTGCTCTCTGAAGATGAAACCTTCGCCGCGCCGGTAGACCAACCGGCAGAAGAACCGGCGGCGGAAGCTGCTCCGGCGGAAGAACCGGCCGAAGCCCCGGCCTCTGACGCCGCCCCTGCTGAAGAAGCGGCAGAGTAAGCCTTTACCTCAAATCCAAAAGAACCCGGAAACGCTTTTGCTTTACGCTGTCGCTCCGGGTTCTTTTCCCATTTTATCACCGGGTGGTTTTACCATGGCAAACCATTTCTTTCGCTTCTCCCGCAGCCTGTTCGGCAAGCTGTGGGTGGCCCGCATTTTCGCCTTTGTGCTCAACGTGACTCTGCTCATGGCCGTCAGCAGCAAATTGGGCTCGGTATTGACCCAAATCTGCTCGCTGCTGCTGGTGATGGTGCTGCTTTTTTCTACCGCATGGGAGTGGGGCGAAAAAGACAAAAACCGCATAGCCACCGGCAAGCTGCGCCGCGACCCCCTGCTGGGGGCAAAAGCGGGGCTGCTGGCCGCCGCGCCGGATATGGTAGCCGCCGCCTGTCTGCTGCTTACCAAGGCCGGGGTGCTGGGCGAGGCCTACGCCGTCTTTTTTGGGCTGTACAACGCCAATTTTTCGCCCTTGCACCAAACGCTGCTTACCACCACCCTTACGGTGGCAGAGCATAGCTGGTGGCAGTTCATCGCCTGCGCCGCCACGGTGCTGGTGGCGCCGCTTTGCGCCGCCTTTGGCTACGCGCTGGGGCTTACCGGCCAGTCGTTGGCCGACTTGCTGCTGTATACTACCCCGGCCGCCCGCGATCGCCACGCCAAGCGGGTAGAGCGGCGGCGCGTGGCCCGCAAAGCCCGCCTGCGGTAGGGTTATAACCGTTCATATTTCGCCGCCCCGCGCATAGGTATAAGGCAGGGGGTGTGCGGTTATG
>CANQGN010000170.1 GCA_947623215.1 uncultured Clostridia bacterium | reverse complement strand
TGCGCGATTTTTTGACTTTGCAAGGCGGCAGGCCGCAGGAATACTAACGTATTTCAAGGCCGACAACGCAGCAAATCTGGAAATCGCGCCGCGTCAGGCGCATTGTACCCTGATTGCATTGCCTAAACAAAGGAGTAAAACCATGCAGTTAATTGTAGCGGTAGACCGCGAATGGGGCATTGGCAAACAAAACGACCTGCTTTTTTCGCTCAAAGGCGATATGGACTTTTTTCGCCGCACCACCACCGGCAAAACGGTGGTGCTGGGCGAGCGCACGCTGCTCTCGTTCCCCGGCGGCAGACCGCTGAAAAATCGCCGCCATTTGGTCATGACGCTCGACCCCGCCTTTACCGCCCCGGCGGGCGTGACCCTTTGCCACAGCACGGCGGAGCTCTTTGCCTGCCTTGCCCCCCTGCCCACGACCGACGACGTGTTTGTCATTGGCGGGGCGACCATTTACAAGCTGCTGCTGCCTTACTGCGATACCGCCCTGGTAACCAAGGTGGCGGCGACGGGCGGGGCGGAAGTGTTTTTCCCCAATTTGGACGAGCTGCCGAACTGGTCGGTAGCGGAAACAGGAGAAACCCTAACGGAGGGCGGGCTTTCTTACACCTTTACCACCTACCGCAACGCCTCTCCCCTGCCTTTTGAATAATTTTTCTATAACAGCAACGGAGCGCACCCCAAAGAAAAAGGGGTGCGCTCCGTTTTATATGGTTTCTTATTCCACCGGCACCAGCAGGGCGCGGGCTTCGGGTATCACCGGTTCGGTCAGGCCGTTTGCCTCGCTAACGGCGGCGCAGGTGGTGTTGTAGCGGCGGGCAACGTCAAACACCCGTTCGCCCCCCTGCGCGTAGTAAATCACCAGCGGGGCCTCCGGCTTTTGCCGCTCGGCGGGGGTCAGCTCAGCCTCGCACACCGGCGATATAGTCAGCCGTTCATAGGCGCGGCCGGTCAGCCGCAAAGAGGCGTTTAGCTCCATGGCGCTGTCGCCGGTGAGCGAAAAATGCACTTCTTCCAGCTCTACCGCACCCTCGGCTGTCACCTCCCCTGCGGCCTCTACCGGGATTTCGCAGCTAAAGTCCAACGCTTTTTCTAAAAAGACCGGCGTGCCGTCACTGTCCAGTGCCAAAATAGAAAGGGAGGCCATGCCCGCCGCCCGCACCCGGCCGGCTTCAATGCTCAGCCGCTGGTCGGTTATTTCGCCCCACACGTCTATCACTTCGCGAATGGCCCGCCCAAGCGAAAACTCTTTGCCGCATGTGAAGGGTTCGTCTATTCGTTTCGTCAGCCGGGTCAGCCTGCCCCCGCACCGCCGCAGCGCCAGCTCCCCGCCGGTGGCGTAGGCGTCTACCACCGCTTCTATCCGCTCGGTTTTGGTGCAGGCAGCCGCAATCTGCACCCCGGCGGTTACCAGCAAGTTTTTGCAGGCGCCGTCTAAAGCCGTGCGGGTGCGCAGTTCTAAAGAAGAAACGCGGCAAAACAGCCGGCAGTCGTCTGCCTCTTCACAGCCGGGCAGGTCCAGCACCTGGCTAAAGGGCAGCCGGGCGCGCAGCGTTTCGTAGCCGCCCTCCTGCTTTTCATACAAGGCGGTGAGCGCCAGCGCCCCCTTTACCACCGCTTTGCCCCCCACCATTTTGCACTCGGCTTCCTGCACCGTGGCCGCCGTGCGCAGCAGGGTTCGCAGCGGCTCCCCCGGCAGGGTTACCTCTTCGCTTACCGTGGCGGTTTTCTCACACTCGCCCAGCAGCCCGGTTACCACCGCCGCCTCGGTGCATACCTGCGCCCCGCCGCCCTTTAGGCCGGTTACCAGCGTTTGTTCTACCGTTTGCTGCCCCCGCGCTTTTAGGCTCACCGCCCCGTGCAGCTCTACCTTGCGGGGGGTAACCACCCGGCAGTTGCAGTAGGCCATTTTGGCGGTCACGGCCGCGCCGCCCTCTGCCCCCGCCAGCGGCAGCTCGTGGTAAAAGGGCAGGTTTTGGCAGGTAAAGCACAGCCCGCCGCCTTCTTCTGTATACAGCAGCTCTACCGCCACCGCCCCCTCTATGGTCAGCTGGCCGTCTGTGACTTGTTTTAACAAAATTTTGGGTTCACCCCGGCATTTGAGCACCCGGGCAATGTCCGGATTATAGTCGGGCAGCAGCAGCTCGCAGTCCAGCGCGTGCTCGGCGGTTTGGGTTTGGCCCTCTTCTTTCATTTTTACAACTTTGGTTTCAACGGTTAGCTCCATGGTTCCCCGGCTCCTTTGGTTTTGTTTTGTTACCATTCTATTCCGCCGGGACAAAAAGTATGCCTCCCCCCAAAAATACGCAAAAAACCCTTGCAAACGGGCGGCGGGTTTGCTACAATGCAAGCAGGTTGACCCCTACCGGGCGGCCAAAACGGCAGCAGTGTAGAAAGGACGAAGAAAACCATGGCTATTCAAACGTTTCGGGCGAGTGAATTCGCCACTTTAAGCAGTAACGTATACACCGGCGGCGGCACAGACGATACCGCCGCCTTACAGGCGATTTTAGACCGCGCCTTAACCGACGGCGGCGTGCATTTAATTATGGACGGCGCAGCGCTGATACAGGGGCTGCGGGTGCACTCTAACACCACCATAGAGTGCCTGACCCGCGACTGCGGCTTCTTTTTGGCCGCCGGGGCCAACCGGGCGCTGGTCTCGAACGCCGAATGGGATTTTTACAACCGCAAAACCCGCAACGTGCGGCTGCTCGGCGGCACCTATAACCAGGACTGCCTGCGGCAGGCCCACCACGACATGCCGGAGGATGAAGCCTACTGCAAAAGCATAAACGGTGCGTTTGGCGAGGGCTTTCACGCTACCTTTGGACTGGAATTTTACGGCATCGAGCAGCTGGAGCTGCGCGACCTGACGGTGCGCAACTTCCGCACCTTTGCCGTTACCGTGGGGGGCTTTCGCAACGTCACCATAGAAAACGTGTGGTTAGACCTGCCCGACCGGATGCAGGCGCAAAATCAGGACGGCTTTCATTTTTGGGGGCCGGGGCAGTTTTTAACGGTGAAAAACGTGGGCGGCTGCGTGGGCGATGATTTTATGAACATCGGGCCGGACGAGGGCGACGGCGTGTCCAGCATTACCGACGTGCTGGTGGACGGCGTATTTT
>CANQGN010000169.1 GCA_947623215.1 uncultured Clostridia bacterium | reverse complement strand
GCGTACTCGGCGAGCTCCGGCCTCGCCTCGGGCAGCGGGGCGGCGGTCGCGGTACCCGTCGCCGTCTTCCAGCTTGCCGGTACCTCTACCTTGGTAAAGCCGTCTATCCCCCGCTCAATGGCGGCGTGGTTCATGGCCACTACCTTTTCGCCCTTTTTGCCGTAAGACTTGGTGGCGGCGTCTTTCATCAGCTGCACCGCTTCGTCGGCGGGAATAATGTCTGACAAAGCAAAGAAGGCCGCCTGCAAAATGGTGTTGGTGCGGCCGCCCAGCCCCAGCTCTTTGGCGATGTGGGTGGCGTCTATGGTGTAAAACTGCACGTTGTTTTCGGCCATGGTGCGCTTCATTTCGGCCGGCAGGTGAGTTTCCAGCTCCTCGGCGTTCCACGAGCAGTTGAGCAGGAAGGTGCCGTTCTTTTTAATGTCGCTTACCATGTCGTATTTGTCTACGTAAGAGGGGTTGTGGCAGGCCACAAAGTCCGCCTGATTGATAAGGTAGGTAGACTTAATGGGCTTGGTGCCGAAGCGCAGGTGCGAAATGGTAACGCCGCCGGATTTTTTGGAGTCGTAAGAGAAATACCCCTGGGCGTACATGTCGGTATGGTCGCCGATGATTTTAATGGAGTTTTTGTTGGCGCCTACCGTACCGTCGGAGCCCAAGCCCCAGAACTTGCAGGAGGTAGTGCCCTCCGGCGTGGTGTCTACCTGAGCGGCCACCGGCAGCGAGAGGTGGGTTACGTCGTCTTCAATGCCAATGGTAAAGCGCTTTTTGCCCGCCGCCGTCATATTGTCGTACACGGCGATAATCTGGGCGGGGGTGGTGTCTTTGGAACCCAGCCCGTACCGGCCGGAGTAAACCGGCAGGGCGGCAAAGTCGCTGTCGCGCAGGGCGGCTACCATGTCTAAATAAAGCGGTTTGCCTAAAGAGCCGGGTTCCTTGGTGCGGTCGAGCACGCTGATGAATTTGGTGGTCTTCGGCAGGGCGGCCAGCAGGTGCTTCACCGAGAAGGGGCGGTAAAGGTGCACTTTTACAAGCCCCACCTTTTGCCCGGCGGCGTTTAGGTAATCCACCGTTTCTTCAATGGTGTCGCACACCGAACCCATGGCGACAATCACCTTTTCAGCATCCGCCGCGCCATGGTACTGGAAGAGCCGGTAGTCGGTGCCAAGCTTGGCGTTGACCGTGTTCATGTACTCTTCTACAATGCCGGGGATTTTATCGTAATAGGTGTTCGCGGCTTCTCTGGCCTGGAAGAAAATGTCCGGATTTTGGGCGGTACCCCGCTGCACCGGGTGCTCGGGGTTGAGCGACCGGCGGCGGAAGGCGTTTACGGCCTCCCAGTCTAACATGTCGCCCAAATCTTTGTAGTCCCACACTTCAATCTTCTGGATTTCGTGGGAGGTACGGAACCCGTCAAAGAAATGCAGGAAGGGCACCCGCCCGCGAATGGCCGAAAGGTGGGCCACCGCGCCCAAGTCCATAACCTCCTGCGGGTTGTTGGAGCAAAGCATGGCGTAGCCGGTTTGGCGGCAGGCGTAAATGTCGGAATGGTCGCCAAAAATGGAGAGCGCATGACTGGCCACCGCCCGGGCGGAGACGTGAATGACGCCCGGCAGCAATTCCCCCGCCATTTTGTACATGTTGGGAATCATGAGCAGCAGCCCCTGCGAGGCGGTGTAGGTGGTGGTAAGCGCACCGGCAGCGAGGGAGCCGTGCACGGCGCCGGCGGCGCCGGCCTCCGACTGCATTTCGGCTACACGAACCTCCTGCCCAAACAGGTTTTTGGCGCCGCCCGCCGCCATTTTGTCGGTTTCTTCCGCCATGTTGGAGGAGGGCGTAATGGGGTAGATGGCCGCAACGTCGGTAAAGGCGTACGATACGTGCGCCGCCGCGCTGTTACCGTCCATCGTTTTGGTTTTTCTGGGCATATTCCATCGTCCTTTCTATGAATGTATCGGTTGATTGTCTCTATCATATCATTTTTTCCCCCCAAAGTAAATAGAGGAATCGGAAAAAAAACAATTTCCTGCGGCTTTTTTTACGGGGCGGTCGTCCATTCAAAACCAATTTGTAGCAAAACGACGAAAAGTGCCTGCTCCATTTTAGCAATTTGCACAAAATTTATTTTTTCCTCTTGCAAATCAAACTCCTTTATGGTACCATAGAATTAACCCAAAATGCTTTTTCCAAAAGAATCTAAATTATTTGAAAGGATCGATGTCAAAATGAAACAGGCAACCACGCTTGTGGCCATGTTGTTGGCCGTTCTTCTCACTCTCTCTGGTTTGGTTGTGGCGGAAGCCGGCTTGGGCGACAGTTCCAAACCTGTTTCTGACACGAACGTGACCGACACCGACGTAGTAGAGGTGCTGGGCGTAGGCGACGTTGACGGCCGCGAAGGGGTAAATGCCGGCGACGCGCTGATTATTTTAAAGGTGGCGGTAGGCAAATTACAAGCCACCGAGGAGCAGCTGCCCTACCTTGATACCTACCGGGACGGCTCTGTAAACGCGGTAGATGCGCTGATGGTGCTGCAATACGCCGTGCATTTGCGCGACGAGCTGCCGGTGATTCCCGCGGTTGTTACCCCCGGCGACGTAACGCCCACCGAGGGCTAAGCTCGCCCCCGGCCTTTGGCCAAAAAGCAAAAGACCGACCGTTTCCCCGCTTGGCAGCGCCAAGCCGGGCGGCGGCCGGTTTTTCTATTGCCACTTTTCTCCTTTTGCGGAACACAACTCTCCCCCGCCGGATAAACTGATACCGGACGGGCTGTTTTTTGAAAGAACGGGAAAAGACCGCCCCCGGGCGGTTCGGCGCTGCCGGGGTGAATCCCGGGTTTGCACCCGGTAGGGACGAATCGGCACTTTTCTCCCCCGGTGCAAATCTTGCTGCGTGTATAAGTTGTCTATAATACGGCAACAATAGGTTACGTAAGGCGGCAGAAGTGAAAGGCCGTTTCGCCTTTTGAAAAGTTAAAACCGTAATGGAGATGAACAAACGTGACCGTAAAACGAGGAGAGATTTATTACGCGGACTTAAGCCCGGTGGTGGGCTCGGAACAGGGGGGCGTCCGACCGGTTCTGGTCATCCAGAACGATGTGGGGAACCGTCACAGCCCGACGGTCATCTGCGCGGCGATCACGTCGCGCATGAACAAGGCGAAGCTCCCCACCCATGTGG
>CANQGN010000168.1 GCA_947623215.1 uncultured Clostridia bacterium | reverse complement strand
CCTCTTCCTCTTTTCTGCAAACGGCCGTTACAATTTCATCGGCAGACATGCCCTGCAGCGCCAGCGTGCGGGCCATGGGCGCGTGGGGCACAAAAGTATCGCCCACCGCCGTTAAGCTAACACGGCCATTATAGCCCATTTTGCATAAAGTTGCAAGAACTTCTTGAAAAACGCCGCCTGTTTCGCTGCCTTCTTCATAAAAATACAGCCGTTTATAGCGGGCAAGGGCGGGGTACAGCCCCGTCGGCAGGGGTTTTAGGCTGGTGATGTAAACCACGTCGACGGGGATTCCCATCCCCCGCAGCTGCCCGGCCGCCGCCGCGCACTCGCCGGTCAGCCGGCCGTAGGTCACCAGCGCCCGCTCGGCGCCGGTGGGGCCTACGGTGCCAAAGGGCTCCGCCAGCTCTTGCCCCAAAAGGGCGGGCGGCTCGCCCCCCTTGGGGTAGCGCACCGCCACCAGCCCGCCGAAGGGTTGCTCTACCGCGCGGCGAAGCATGACCCGCAGCCCGGCAAAGGTAGCGGGGGCCAGCACCGTTGCCCCCGGCAGGGTGCGCAAAAAGGCAACGTCCAGCAAACCCTGGTGCATTTCGCCGTCTTCGCCCACAAAACCGGCGCGGTCAACCGCTAACAGCACCTTTAGCCCCTGGGCGGCGACGTCGTGCACCAGCTGGTCGTACCCCCGCTGCAAAAAGGCGGAGTAAACCGCCACCACCGGCAACAGCCCGCCCTTTGCCAGCCCCCCGGCAAAGGTAACGGCGTGCTCTTCGGCAATGCCTACGTCAAAAAACCGGCGGGGAAAGCGGGCGGCGAAGTCTGAAAGCCCCGTGCCGTCGCACATGGCGGCGGTAACGGCGCACAGCCGATCGTTTTCTTCTGCCAGCTCGCAAAGCGTTTGGCCGAAAACGTGCGAAAAGCTGTTGGCGGCGGGGGGCGTCTCGCCCGAGTCTAAATCCAGCCCGCCGGAAACGCCGTGGTAGTCGCGCGGGGTTTTTTCTGCCAGCCGGTAGCCCTTGCCCTTTACGGTGCACACGTGCACCAGCGCCGGGCGGTCGGTATGGCGGGCCATTTCCAGCACGTTTGCCAGCTGCCGCAGGTCGTGGCCGTCTACCGGGCCTAAATAAGAAAAGCCGAGTTTTTCAAAAATGGTGCTCTCATACAGCCAGTTTTTCAGCCCGGTTTTAACCCGAAAGAGCAGCCGGTAAAGCCGCCGCCCTACCAGCGGCAGCCGCCGCACCAGGTGGCCGAAGCGGTCTTTGACCCGGTAGTAGCCCGGGCGGCTGCGAATAACCGCCAAATACCGCGCCATGGCCCCCACGTTACGCGAAATAGACATTTTATTATCATTCAGCACCACAATCAGCCGATGATTTTTCATGCGGCCGGCGTTGTTCATGCCCTCGTAAGCCAGCCCGCCAGTTAAGGCGCCGTCTCCCAGTACGGCCACGGTGTAGCAGGGGCGCTGCTGCAAGGCGTCTGCCGCCGCAAGCCCCAGCCCGGCCGAAACCGAAGTGCTGCTGTGACCCGAAACAAACCAGTCGTGCTCGCTCTCCTGCGGCCGGGTAAAGCCGGAAAGCCCCCCCTCTTTGCGCAGGGTGGCAAACTGCCCGTACCGGCCGGTTAACAGCTTGTGGGTATAGCACTGGTGGCCAACGTCAAACACCAGCTTGTCCTGCGGAGAAACAAACCGGCGGTGGAGGGCCACCGTCAGTTCGACCATGCCAAGGTTAGAGGCCAAATGCCCCCCGTTTTGCGAAACGGTTTGCATAAGCGTTTCGCGAATTTCTCCGCACAGCTGCGGCAGCTGTTCCTCTGGCAGCGCGCGCAAATCCGCCGGGGAGTGGATGGTTTCGAGCAACATGAAAAAATCGTTCCTTTATTGAATGCGAAAGCGGGCTTTACCTGCCTTTTTTAATGCCGCCGGTTGTACAGCCAGTCGGCCAGCTGCAACAAATAGGCCGCCCGCTCGCCGTAAGGGGCAAGGCAGGCTTTGGCCGCCTGGTTGCGCTCCTCCGCCATGGCGCGGGTAGCTTCAATCCCAAAAAGCGACACGTAGGTGGTTTTTTGGGATTTTTCGTCGCTGCCCACCGGCTTGCCCAGCTCCGCTTCGTTTGCCGTTACGTCTAAAATATCGTCAATCATTTGAAACACGCAGCCAATGCCGTCGGCGTAGCCGAAGGCGGCTTCTAAATCTTCTTTGCCGCCGCCTGCGGCCACCACCCCCATTTGGGCGGCCGCCGCCATTAACGCGCCGGTTTTGCGGCGCTGAATGTCGCGCAGTTCCTCTGCCGGTACCGTTCGCCCTTCGGCGTTTAAATCCATCGCCTGGCCGCCGCACATGCCCAGCCCCCCGGCGCAGCGGGCAAGCACCAACGCGCCCTCGCAGCGGGCGGCCGACGGCAGGGCGGGGGCGGCAAGGGCGGTTTCAAAAGCGGCGGTTTGCAGCGCGTCGCCCGCAAGCAGGGCCACCGCCTCGCCAAACGCAACGTGGCAAGAGGGCTTGCCCCGCCGCAGGTCGTCGTCGTCCATACAAGGCAAATCATCGTGAATGAGCGAATAGGCGTGCAGCATTTCAAGGGCGCAGGCAAAGGGCGCCGCTGCCGCGGCCTCTCCCCCGTTTAAGCGGCAAAAAGCCAGCGCAAGGGAGGCGCGAATGCGCTTGCCCCCCTGCAGCAGCGAGTAGCGCATGGCCCGCCGCAGCTCCGCCACCGCAGCGGGCAGCGCGGGCGCGGGCTCGGGCAGGGCTTCATTTAAGGCTTGTTCTACCAGCGCGGCATCTGCCGCCAGTTGCTCCGTTACCGTCATGCCTGTTTCCCCTCTTCTGCTTCCTCTTCCGCTTCTTCCAGCGCCTCTACCTTTAAGCGGGCGGTTTTTAAGGTCTGCTCGCAGCTTTTCAGCAGCGCGGCGCCCTCTTCATAAAGCAAAATAGACTCTTCCAGCGGGCGGCTGCCTTCTTCCAGCGCCCGCACAATTTCCTCTAACCGGTCCATCGCCTCGCCAAAGGCAGGCTGTTTTTTACTCGCCATGGCTTATTCCTCCCGTGTTTTCGTCGTCCGGCTCTATTTGCTCCGCCCGGCAGGTCAACTGGCCCTCTGCCAGCCGCACGAGCAGTCGGTCGCCGGGCGATACTTGCCCGGCTGAGCGCACCAGCGCCCCCTCTTTGGTTACCAGCGCGTACCCCCGCCGCAGCACTTGCAGCGGGGCGTAGGCCTGCAG
>CANQGN010000167.1 GCA_947623215.1 uncultured Clostridia bacterium | reverse complement strand
CCCACGTGCAGGCCACCGGCTCTGCCTATGCCGCCGGGCTGCTGGCAAACTTTGAGGGCTATTTGCCCCGCTTTAAAAAGATATTGCCCAAAGACTACAACCGTATGCTGGTTGCCATATCCGGCTTTGAAGAAAAAGGCCTTTCGCGTGAAGAAGCCGAAATGGAAGCCTTTTACAAACTGACGAGGGGGTAAGCAAAATGGGAAAACCAACCGGATTTTTAGACTACGAACGCCAGAGCAATCCCTGGCTGCCGCCCGAAGAACGGCTGCAAAGCTTTGCCGAGTTTCGGCGAGACTTAAACGAAGCCGAACGCCGCCGACAGGGCGCCCGCTGCATGAACTGCGGCGTGCCCTTTTGCCAGTCCGGCATGACGCTCGCCGGTATGGCCACCGGCTGCCCGCTGCATAATTTAATTCCGGAATGGAACGACGAGGTTTACCTCGGCAACGACCGCCACGCCCTCGACCGGCTGCTGAAGACCAACAATTTTCCCGAATTTACCGGCCGGGTGTGCCCGGCGCTGTGCGAGGCCGCCTGCACCTGCGGGCTGAACGGCGAGGCCGTAACGGTACACGACAACGAGCTGTTTATTATTGAAACCGGCTTTGCCAACGGCGACGTAAAGCCCCGCCCCCCCGCCGTGCGCACCCAAAAAAAGGTGGCGGTGGTGGGCTCCGGCCCCGCCGGGCTTACGGTGGCCGACCAGCTAAACCGCCGGGGGCACAACGTAACGGTGTTCGAGCGCAGCGACCGCGTGGGCGGGCTGCTGATGTACGGCATTCCCAACATGAAGCTGGACAAATCGGTGGTGCAGCGGCGGGTAGATTTAATGACCGCCGAGGGGGTGACCTTTTGCACCGGCGTAGAGGTGGGCAAAACCCGCAGGGCGGAGGAGCTGACGGCGGAATTTGACGCCGTGGTGCTTTGCTGCGGCGCCCGCCAGCCGCGCGACCTTACCGTGCCGGGGCGAGAGGCCGCCGGGGTGCACTTTGCGGTAAACTTTTTAACCGCCAACACCAAAAGCCTGCTGGATTCCGGCTTTACCGACCGCCGGTTTATAGACGCCAAAAACAAGCGGGTGGTCATAGTAGGCGGGGGCGACACCGGCAACGACTGCGTGGGCACGGTGCTGCGCCACGGCTGCAAAAGCGTGGTACAGCTGGAAATGATGCCAAAGCCCCCCGAAGAGCGGGGTGAAAACAACCCCTGGCCGCAGTTCCCCCGCACCTTAAAAACCGACTACGGCCAACAAGAGGCCGCCGCCCGCTTTGGGCACGACCCGCGGGTGTACGAAACCACCGTAAAATCCCTGCAAACCGACGGCAAAGGCCGCCTGAAAGCGGTAGAAACGGTAAAAGTGGCCATGCAGGGCCGCACGCCGGTGCCGGTGGCGGGCAGCGAAGAAACCCTGCCGGCCGATTTGCTTATCATCGCCGCCGGGTTCACCGGCTGTGAAGAAGCCCTGCCGACCGCCTTTGGCCTGCCCCTTACCCCCCGCCGCACGCTGGCCACCACCGGCGGCTCCGCCACCGAAAAGCCCGGCATTTTCGCCGCAGGGGACGCAAGGCGGGGCCAGTCGCTGGTGGTGTGGGCCATTGCCGAGGGGCGGGGCTGCGCCAAAGAGGTAGACGAATACCTAATGGGCTACACCAACATGATGGTGTAAACCGCCCCTTTTTGCCAGACGAATTCCGGCTGCCGTTCGTTTGCTCTGATGGTTTTCTTTCTGTTTCGTTTCGTTTCATTTCCTCATTGTCTTTGCCCTCTTTTTGTTTTTGCCTCCGGCAGCCGGTTTTCCCTTTCCGTCCCGCTCTTGTTCGTTTTTGCGCACAAGGGCGGGATTTTGTTTTCTCTATAAACAAATAGGCCGCCGCAGGGAATTGCTCCCCACGGCGGCCGGTTTTCTTCTTATTTTCCTTGTTAGTCGTCGGCGTTTTCCCAGTTGTGCCAAACGGCCTGCACGTCGTCGTTTTCTTCCAGCATGTCGATCAGCCGTTCCATTTTCTGCACCGATTCCTCGTCGGTCAGCGAGGCGCCGGTGGCGGCAATGTACTCCACCTCTGCCGAAACAAAGGTATAGCCTTTGGCTTCCAGCGCGTCGCGCACGACCCCCAAATCATTCGGGGCGGTGGCAATTTCAAACACGTCTTCCCCGGCGGTAAAATCGTCGGCGCCGGCTTCCAGCGCGTCTTCCATAACCGTCTCTTCGTCGCGGCCTTCGGCTTCTATGCGCAGCATTCCTACCCGGTTAAACAAAAACATCACCGAACCGCTTTGGCCCAGGTTGCCGCCGTTTTTGTCAAAATAATGCCGCATATCGGCCGCCGTGCGGTTGCGGTTGTCGGTCAACGTTTCTACCAGCACCGCCACGCCGCCGGGGCCGTAGCCCTCGTAAATCAGGCTTTCGTACTCCGCGCCGCCCGATTCGCCGGAGGCCTTTTTAATAATGCGCTCAATGTTGTCGTTGGGCACGTTGTTGGCCTTGGCTTTGGCAATACAGTCGCGCAGGCGGGCGTTATTGTTGGGGTCGGGGCCGCCCTCCCGCACAATAATCGCCATTTCGCGGCCAATCTTGGTAAAAATTTTGGCTTTTTGCGCGTCGGTTTTTTCCTTTTTGCGTTTAATGTTGTTCCATTTTGAATGTCCCGACATAAAAATCCTCCCAATTCAACTTACCGGCCTATTCTACCACACTTTTCGCCGTTGTGCAAGGGTTATTCGGTCAGCGCGGCTTTGGCGGCGGCCACGTCCTCCAAAAAGGCGGCCCAGGCGTCCTCATGCTCTACAAAATAGAGCGGGCAAAGCTTGCCGGTTACGTCGTAATGGCGAATCACCGCCTCTACCGGCAAATCGCCCGCCGCGCACAGCCAGCCGGTCAGCCGCACCAGCGAGTCGTAGGTCTCGTCATTAAACCGCCCCGTTTCGTCTGGGTGGCAAACTTCAATCGAAATCGTGTCGCGGTTGCGCTGGTTGCTGGCGGCGGATTTTTCGTTCAGTGGCAGGCATTGCAGCACTTCGCCCTGTAGCCCCACCAAAAAGTGAGAACTCACCTCGGTGGTGGGGGTGTTAAAATAGTCGTGATTTTGCTGGGCGGTGGTGCCGGGGTTGCCCACGTAGTGCACCACCACGCCGCCCAGTTCCGCCAGCGGCGTTTGGCTGCGGCCCACGCCGTTGGGGGCGATGAACTGCTGCTGCACATAATCGGGCAGCTCTGCCGCGCACAAAG
>CANQGN010000166.1 GCA_947623215.1 uncultured Clostridia bacterium | reverse complement strand
CTCCAGCACAAAGCCGCCGTAGCAGTAGCCGAACAGATCGCTAAGCGCCACTTCGTCGCTGATCACCGCGCCTACGCCGTTGCCGAAGGCCATTTTCATTACCGCCTCGGCCACGCCCCCCATGCCGGGGGTAGCGGCGGCGGCCACTTTACCGGCCCGCATTAAGGCCGTTACCTGCGCAAAGACCTCTTGCAGCGAGGCGGCGTCCGGCAGGCCGTGCTCGTTATAGCGCGGGGTGACCAGCCGCAGGGGATGCCCGGCGGCCTTGAACTCGGGCGAGACAACCTCCCCCGTTTTGCCGGTGGTCACGGCAAAAGAGACCAGCGTGGGCGGCACGTCTAACTGTTCAAAGGTGCCGCTCATGGAGTCTTTGCCGCCAATGGCCGCGACGTTAAGATCCAGCTGGGCCTGAAAGGCCCCCAGCAGAGCGGCAAGCGGTAGCCCCCAGCGGGCGGGGTCTTTGCCCGGGCGGGGGAAATATTCTTGAAAGGTAAGATAAACGTCGGTAAACGAAGCGCCGGTGGCGATTAACCGGGCAATAGACTCTACCACCGCGAGATAGGCCCCGTGGTAGGGGCTGCGCTCGGCAATAAAGGGATTGCAGCCGAAGGCCATAAAGGAGCAGTCGTCGGTATGGCCGTGCTCCATGGCAATTTTATGCACCATGGCCTGAATGGGGGTGAGCTGGCGGCTGCCGCCAAAGGGCATAAGCACCGTACCGGCCCCAATGGTAGAGTCAAACCGCTCTGCCAGCCCCCTTTTGGAGCAAACGTTTAAATCCTCCGCCAAGGCCTGCATGCCGGCGGCAAAGTCGGCCACCGGGGCTTTGGCAAAGGGTTTCGCAGGCGGCGGGGCGGCCTCGGTATGCTTTTCTGCCCCGTTGGAGTTTAAGAATGCCCGGCTGACGTTTACAATGGTGCGGCCTTTCCAGTTCATTACCAGCCGGGGCTCGCGCTGCACCACCGCAACCGGCGTAGCCTCTAAATTTTCTTCCGCCGCCAAGGCGATAAAGGCCTCCGCGTCGGCCGGGGCAACCACCACGGCCATGCGCTCCTGCGACTCGCTGATGGCAAGCTCCGTACCGTCCAGTCCCTCGTATTTTTTGGGCACGGCGTCTAAATCAATCACCAGTCCGTCAGCCAGTTCGCCAATGGCGACCGAAACGCCGCCCGCGCCAAAGTCGTTGCAGCGCTTAATAAGGCGGCTGGCCGCCGGGTTGCGGAACAGACGTTGTAACTTGCGTTCCTCCGGCGCGTTGCCCTTTTGCACTTCTGCCCCGCAGGTGGTAAGAGAAGAAAGGGTGTGGGATTTAGAAGACCCGGTCGCCCCGCCGCAGCCGTCGCGGCCGGTGCGCCCGCCGAGCAGTATCACCACGTCGCCGGGGTCGGGCCGCTCGCGCCGCACGTTGGCCAGGGGGGCCGCGCCGATAACCGCGCCGATTTCCATACGCTTGGCGGCGTAGCCCTCATGGTAAATTTCATCTACCATGCCGGTGGCAAGGCCGATTTGGTTGCCATAAGAGGAATACCCGGCGGCAGCGGTGGTAACCAGCTTGCGCTGGGGCAGCTTGCCGGGCAGGGTTTGCTCTACCGGGGCTAAGGGGTTGGCGGCGCCGGTGACCCGCATGGCGGCGTAGACGTAAGAGCGACCAGAGAGCGGGTCGCGAATGGCCCCGCCGATGCAGGTGGCCGCCCCGCCAAAGGGCTCTATCTCCGTGGGGTGGTTGTGGGTTTCGTTTTTAAAGAGCAGCAGCCAGGGCTCTTTTTTGCCGTCGACTTCTACTTCCATTTTTACGGTGCAGGCGTTAATTTCTTCTGATTCATCTAATTTTTCCAGCTTACCGGCCCGCCGCAGCACCTTGGCCGCCAGCGTGCCCAAATCCATTAAATTCACCGGTTTGGTGCGCCCCAGCGCCTGCCGCTCCGCCAAATAGCGGCGGTAGGTATCTTCCAGCAGGGGGTCGGCAAAGGTAACCCGGTCAAGGGTGGTTAAAAAGGTGGTGTGGCGGCAATGGTCGGACCAATAGGTGTCGATCATGCGGATTTCGGTAATGGTGGGGTCGCGCCCCTCCTGCCGAAAATAGGCCTGGCAAAAAGCGGCGTCGTCTTCGTCCATTGCAAGGCCAAGGCGGGCGACAAAGTCTCCCAGCTCCCCCTCCCCCATTGCGCAAAAGCCGGTGAGCGTCTCGACCGTTTCGGGCAGGTCGCAGGCAAGCTGTAGGGTCTCTGGCAGTTCTAAGGAGGCTTCTCGCGCCTCTACCGGGTTAATGACGTAGCGCTTGACCGTCGCTACGTCCTGCTCCGACAAATCCCCGGTTAAGTAATACACCCGGGCGGTGCGCACCAGCGGCCGCTCGCCGCACGAGAGCAGCTGAATGCACTGGGCAGCAGAGTCTGCCCGCTGGTCAAACTGGCCGGGCAGGTACTCTACCCCAAACACCACGGCGTTTGGTGCTTCCGGCAGCTGCTCCCACAGCAAATCGACCTGCGGTTCCGAGAATACGGTGGTTTTGGCCCGCTCAAACAGGGCGGGGTCTATGTTTTCTACATCGTAGCGGTTAAGCACCCGCACGCCGGTAAGGGCGGTAACGCCCAAAAAAGCGCGGGCGTCCGCCAGCAGGGCGGCCGCTTCGTTGGCGTGCTCCGGCTTTTTTTCTGCATACACTCGGTAAACCATGGTTACAGGCTCTCCTTTTCTGCCAGCAGCGCCCGGCGGCCAATGTCATGCCGCATATAGGCGTTTGTAAACTGCACGGCGGCGGCGGTGCGGTAGGCTTCGTCTATGGCCTGCCGCAGCCCCGCGCCGGTACCTACCGCGCCGAGCACCCGCCCGCCGGCGGTTACCAGCTGGCCCTCTTTTTCCGCCGCGCCGGCCACGTAGACTCGGTCGGCCACCTCTGCCGGAATGTGCAGCGGAAAGCCGGTTTCGTACTGCTTGGGGTAGCCGTGAGAGGCCAGCACCACGCAGCAGGCGCAGTCGGTGGAAAAGTTGAGCTCCGCTTCATTCAGCGTGCCATTGGTGACCGCCTGCATAACGGTGAGCAGGTCAGAAGTCATAAGCGGCAGCACCACCTGCGTTTCGGGGTCGCCAAAGCGGCAGTTATACTCTATTACCTTGGGGCCGTCTTTTGTGAGCATCAGCCCAAAATACAGGCAGCCCTTAAAGGGGCGGCCCTCGGCCTTCATGGCGCGCACGGTAGGCAAAAAGATTTC
Source organism: uncultured Clostridia bacterium (assembly GCA_947623215.1). Taxonomy (GTDB): domain Bacteria; phylum Bacillota; class Clostridia; order Oscillospirales; family Acutalibacteraceae; genus UMGS1484. The sequence goes on along the minus strand of CANQGN010000166.1, from coordinate 55 downwards.
GTCCATACACCGCTGCGCCACGGCGGGGGTGTAGTAGGGGTTGGGGGCAATGGTG
>CANQGN010000165.1 GCA_947623215.1 uncultured Clostridia bacterium | reverse complement strand
GGGGTAAACCCCGCCGTTGGCCGGGCTGTAGTGCACCATGTTGCCCGCCTTGTCAAACTCGTAAAAAATGCGGGGGTAAAGGAACAGCCGGTAAAGGCAGGAGTAAAAGGTGCGCAGCTGGTCGTCGTCTACCGCGTCGATTTCGATTTTACCGAGCTTTTCTTCCCACGCGGCGGCGCAGAGCTCGGCCAGCTCGTCTACCGTTTTGCCCGCCAGCTCCTGCCGGGCGTTTTCTTCTGCCTGGTCAAAGCTGATAAAGGAGGTAGCAACGGTGTAATGCAGCGTGGCCGTGCCGTTTTGGGCGAAGGCGAGGTTGAGCACCAGCTTGTCGCTCTCGTATTCCTCCGCCGGGTCAAAGGGCTTGCCCTCCAACGTACCGGCCACGGTGTTCTCGCGGTCAATCGGCCGGTCGAACTGCATGACGAAGTACATTTTAAAATTGTCCGGCGTTTTCCAGTTGCAGCCGGTTACCGTGCCGTACACGCGGTTGTGCGCATAATCGACCCGCGCGGTAGAGGTGTGGCGGCCAAAGCGAATAGAAAGGCGGTGGGTTTCGTCCGGCTGGTCCCAGGTTACGTCAAACGCGGCGCCCCGCACAGAGGGGGCCATGCGCAGCCGGGCGCGGTAACGCAAAAAGGTAAGGTCCAGCAAATAGGGGCGCATAAGCGCCTCTTGCCGGCGGTAGCCGCTTTTGTTGGCGGGGGTTAAGTCTACCCGCCGGCCGGTTAGGGGCAGCATGGTAAAAAAGGCGTAGTCGGCAATCCAGGGGCTGGGGATATGGGTCAGCCGCACGCCGGTCGTTACGTGGTCGTCTGGGTGGTAAAAGAGGCTGAACATGGACTCGCGCGTTTCTACCCCAAACGAGGCCATGCCAAAGGGGTGGGTGGTAAGGGGCGAGGTATTGCCCCGCGAAAAGGTGGGAATAGAGTCCGACCCCATTTGAATGTTGACAAGATCGACGTATTTCATAAACTAAATCTCCGAAAACAAGATAAAAGAGGTTGTGCCGCCGTGATTTTTCGCTTTCGCTTTAGCGGCGGGTTTTGTCGCACTTGCCAAAAACAAGGCCGGTTGCATCGTCCCGCTGCCAGTAGGCGGGGTTGTAAGAGTACACGTTGCGGGGCGGGTTGCTGGCCATAATGGCGCGGGTTTTGCTCATGGTTTGAATGCCCGAGAGCGCGTCCAGCGCGGTTAAGTTTTGGGCGCCCACGGCGCAGGCGGTTTGCACGCAGTCGGCAATGCCGTCGCCGTTTAAGAAGCAGGAGAGGAAGCCGGCAATGCTGCTGTCGCCGCTGCCGGTGGCAGACTGAATGTTCTCTACATGGTAGCTTTCGCACAAAAATTCGCGGCCGCTCCAATCGCTCAAATCCGCCGGTTTGGCAGCGCCAAAGCCGGACAAATCCTCCGCCGTGCGAATGTAGTAGCCCCGCACGCCGCATTTGATGACCACAATTTTGGCGCCGTAAGAAAGGGCCTTTTCGCCGAGCAGCGGCAAAATAGACTCGTCCATTGTCTCTAAGGGGTCGTTTTCGTCCGCATGAATGCGGCGGAATTCCTCAAACTTTTCGGGGTAGAGCATGAACATGGTTTCTTCCACGCTGGGAATGAAAATATCCACGTAAGGCAGGGTGTTTTTTAAAATGGAATCCCAGTCCTGCTGCCCCCCCTCAGAATTGGGGTCGGGCTGCGCCATATCCAGCGAAGTAGTGGCCCCCGCCGCCTTGGCCTGTTTGAACATCTCCGTCAGCTCGCTGCCGCCGTTTAAGTAAATTTTGCGCATTTGGGGCGGGTAACCAAAGTGGAAGAGACGGCAGTTTTTCACCTGCTCGTAGTCTACGTCCGCCGCGCCAAAGCTACCGTTTGCGCCGGGGTCGTGCAAAAAGATGCGGTCGTTGCCCGGCACCACCACCGCCACGGTGTAAGAGGACTCTACCTCGTCGTCTACCGCAATGATTTTGTCGTACCCGTACTCGGTGATTTTTTCACTGATGATGCGACCGAACATATCCGGCCCCACTTTGCACATAAGGGCCACCTTTTGGCCCAAAATGCCCATGGCAATGCCGGTGTTAGAAACCGGGCCGCCCAGCGAAATGCAGCACTCGCCCGTTTGCACCAGCTTGCCGGGGCGCAGCACCTCGCCCACGGTTTTGCCGTGAATATCCAGCTTCGGGGTTAAGTCTAAGCAGACATGCCCCGCAATAATAGCGTCAAATTTCTTTGTTGTCATGTTACCCTTCCTTTGCACCATGCAAATTTTTTACAGTATACCACACCGCGCGTGGAGAATCAATAGAAAACGCCCCGAAAAGCCGCAATTTTTCGCCCCGGTTTTGCCCTTTAGCGGCGAAGCAGCAGGGTGATAATCTGCTTGGGGCCAACCGGCAGGCTGACCTCGTCGCGCCCCAAATAATGCAGCCGGGTTTCGGCCATGTTGGTGCGGTAAATGCGCCCCTCGGCCGTAACGGTGGCGGTGGTGGCCTCCCTGCTTAAATTGACGAACCGCACCACTTCGCCGCTGCCGTTTTCGGCCGATTTAAAGGCCGTGACGTTCAGTCCCCGCCCGGTAACGGTAAGGGCGGAGCGGTTGCTTTGCATAGCCGTTTCGGGGTAAGAATCCGGCAGGTAGAAAAGCTCGTTTAGCTCGCTGTCTTGCACGCAGGGGCGCCCGCCGGTAAACTTGTGGGGGTCGCAGCAGGAGACGGCGGCCAGCAGCGGCGCGTGGAAGCGCTGGGCCATACCCGGAATATCGGCCGAAATTACGTCGCCGGTAAAGGGGGCGAGCGCCAACCGGGTTTTTATGGTGCGCAGGCACTGGTTGCCGGGGGCCTGCCACTGGGCGGAGGAGGAGCGGTTAATGCCGCCGGTGGCCCGCAGCAGGGTAAAGGCCAGCTTGCCGCCCTCCATATGCTCGTAGGCGTGCTGCCCTTCCGTTAACACGGCAAAGCCCTGCTCCCCTTCGCACAAGGCGGCGAAAGAGGTGTTGGCCAGAATTTTTTCTTCCGTCTGCTGGAAGTGAAAATCGTCCCCATGGGTTACCACGTCAAAGGGAATATCCGCCGTGCTCACCTTTGCCGAAAGGCCGGTATCGACCACCAGCCGCAACCGGTGCCAAAGGGCGTGGTTTTCTACCTTTACCGCCGTTTCTACGTAAGGTTGGCCCCGCCGCAGGGTAAGGGTAAGCTCTACCGGGGTGGGGGCGGTGATACCTTCTATGCGGCAGCCCTTTTCATCGTCATACCCTACCGGCAGCGGCAGCAGGTAGGGTATGA
>CANQGN010000164.1 GCA_947623215.1 uncultured Clostridia bacterium | reverse complement strand
AGCGCGGGGTCGAGCGTATAGTAAAGGCAGTAGTCCCACAGCCAGTCGGATAAATATCGCTCGCAGGGCGCCCCCGCCGGGGTTTTGGCAAAGGCGGAAAGTAGGCGGTAGCCCTCCAGCGGGGTTTCGGCGCCAATGCCGTGCAGCAGCTCGTAAACGTACACGTAGCTAAACGAGACCGGCGCGGGTCGCCACTCCCCCCGCCGCCCGGCCGTGCGCCAGGCAAAGTAGGCCCGCAGCTGGCGGTCGTTCATGCTTTGGTAGGTGGGGAAATACCGCATAAATTCCACCGGCTGGTCGAATTCGTCGGTAAAATGCTCCATCAGCTTGCCCTGCTGGTAAAACAGCCAGGCGTCTGAATGGCGCGCCGCCTCGGCAGAGCTTGCCATGCGGCGCATTTGGCGGTAGCCCGGCGGCAGCTCGTGCAGCAGCTGGGCGGCGGTGTGCAGAATGGGCTCATCGCGGTAAACCCGCGCCGCTGAGTCTGCCGGTGGGTTCTGCTGGCCGGGCAGTTGGCTTAGGCGCAGCCCGCCGCTTTCTGCCACCTGCGGCCACAAAGGGGTTTTTTCATCCGGTCGGTCGCTCATGTTTTCTTCACCGCCTTACCATTCGACTCCCCTCGCCTTACGCCGCCAAACGCCATGAAAAGAATCAACCTAACGTAGTAGTATATCATACTTTTCGCACAAAAACAAGTTCCGCCGGGCATTTTACCCCGCCTTTTTGTTCTTTTTCCGTTCTTTTTCTCATCTTTTGGCCCCCCTTTTGGCCAACACGTTGGCCAAATGGTTGCGTTTTAGCGGCGTTTGTGGTATACTGGGGGCGATTTTGATTAAAAGAGGCGAAGCCTTTTTATGGCCTCCAAACCCATGATACAAGACTTTACAACCGGCAGCGTGCCCCGCCAGCTCATTCGCTTTGCGGCGCCGCTCTTTTTCTCTAACCTGCTGCAGGTGGTTTACAATATGGTAGATATGATGGTGGTGGGCCGGGTAGTGGGCAACGCCGGTATTTCTGCCGTTTCGGTAGGGGGCGACATTACCAACACCCTCACCTTTTTGGCCATGGGCTTTTCCAGCGCCGGGCAGGTGATTATTGCCCAGTACATCGGCGCCAACCGGCGAGAGAAGGTGGGCCCCTTTATTGGCACCATGTGCACCTTTTTGCTTTCGGTGGCGCTGGCGCTCTCTTGCGGGGGGCTACTACTCCGCCGCACGCTGCTGCGGATCATGAGTACCCCCGCCCCCGCGTGGGACGACGCGCTGGCCTACAGCGTTACCTGCATGGCGGGGCTGGCGTTTATTTACGGCTACAACACGGTAAGCGCCATTTTGCGCGGCATGGGCGACTCGCGCCACCCCTTTTTGTTCATCGGCTGCGCGGCGCTGCTCAACATTGCGCTGGACTTGCTGTTTGTAAAAGGGCTGGGGATGCGGGCCTTTGGGGCGGCGCTGGCCACCGTTATCAGCCAAACGGTCAGCTTTTTGTGGGGCGCGCTCTTTTTGTACCGTCGGCGGCGGGAGCTGGGCTTTGCGCTGCGCCTTTCGCACTTTCGCATACGGCGAGAGGCGCTCCTCCCCCTGCTCAAGCTCGGCGTGCCCATGGCCATTAAACACAGCGCGGTGCAGTTTTCCAAGCTCTTTGTGAATTCGTGGATCAACTCTTACGGCGTGGCGGTTTCGGCCGTGGCCGGCATTGGCAACAAAATCAGCAGCGTGGCCAACTTAATTTCTAACAGCATGAACACGGCGGGCTCTTCCATGGTGGGGCAAAACATCGGCGCCCGCCGCTACAACCGGGTGCCCAAAATTATGCTTACCGCCTTTGGCATTAACTTGTTGATTGCCCTGCTGCTCTGCGGCGGCATGGCCCTTTACCCGGCGGAGATTTTTACCCTGTTTACGAGTGAAGGCAACGTGGCGGCCATTTTGCCGGTGGCCATGGAGTTTGTGCCGGTGGCCTACTGGCTGTTTTTGGCCAGCGCCTTCCGCTCGCCCATGAACGCCCTTATAAACGGCAGCGGCAACTTTAAAGTGAACTTTGCCGTGGCGCTGCTCGACGGGATTTTGCTGCGGCTGGGGCTGGCGGTAGGGCTGGGCCTGGGGCTGAATATGGGCTACGTGGGCTTTTGGTACGGCGATGCCTTCGCCGGGTTTACCCCCTTTGTAATTGGGCTGGTTTACTACCTTTCCGGCCAATGGAAAACCCGCCGCCACTTAATAGACGACCCGCAAGCCGACGCCCCCGCCCCCACGCAGGCGGCGAAATAAGCCGACGCCCCCGGCCTTTTGCACACATTTTGGGGGCAAAGTCCCTTTTGATTGTGAATCCCACCGAAAATTGCGGATTTTTTGAATAAACCTTGCAATTTCTGTTTGGATTCGGTATAATTATTCAAAATCTTCGGGAGGCAGCGCATGAAGAAGGTAACCATAGACGGGCGGGCCGGTACGACCGGCCTGCGCATAGAGGAGCGGCTGCGCGAGCGGGCGGATATTGAACTGCTCGCCCTGCCGGAGGAACGCCGCAAAGACCCCGCCGCCAAGCGGGAGCTCTTTGCCGAATGCGACGTGGTATTTCTTTGCCTGCCGGACGACGCGGCTCGCGAAACCCTGCCGCTGATACCCGAGCAGGTGGTGGCGCTGGATACTTCTACCGCCCACCGCACCGACCCCCGCTTTGTTTACGGCTTTCCGGAGCTTTCTGACAGTCTGCTGCGGCGGCTGCCGAGCGCCCGCCGCATTGCCGTGCCGGGCTGCCACGCCAGCGGCTTTTTGGCGCTGGTGGCCCCGCTGGTGGCCGCCGGGCTGCTCTCTACAGAGGCCAAGCTGACCTGCCACTCCCTTACCGGCTACAGCGGCGGCGGCAAACGCATGATCGCCCAGTACGAGGCTGCGGCAGAGACTGACCCCCTGCTGCGCGCCCCCCGGCAGTACGGCCTGACCCAGCGCCACAAGCATCTGCCCGAAATGCAAGCCTACGCCGGGCTTACCGCCCCGCCCATTTTTTGCCCCATAGTGGCGAATTTTTACAGCGGTATGGAGGTAACGGTGCCCCTGTTTGCCGACCAGCTGCGCGGCGGGGCCACGGCGGAAGACCTACGCGCCCTTTACCGCGACCGCTACCACGGCGGCGCCGTGTTTTACGCCGACCCGCAGGAAGAGGGCTTTGCCTCTGCCGCGGCGCTGAGCAATACCGACGCCATGGCGGTTTCGGTGCTGGGCGAGGGCGACCGGCTGCTGCTGATGGCGCGGTATGACAATTTGGGCAAAGGCGCCTC
>CANQGN010000163.1 GCA_947623215.1 uncultured Clostridia bacterium | reverse complement strand
TTGCTGCCGCTGAACGGCGAAGTAGCGGTAAACGGCCGGGCGATTACCGCCGCCCGCAAACTTCGCCCGGGCGACCGGGTGGCCTTTGCCGGGCAAGAGCTGACTTTTGACGACAAGGCAGAGGAAGACGTCTATTCCGCCTCGCCCCCCTCCGGCGGGCTGGCGCTTGTGGCGCTTACCCTCTTTCAGGCGGTTATGTGCTTGCAGCTTTGCGCCCGCTACGCGGCCGATTTGCCGCCGCTGCTGCCTCTTTCGTTTGGCGCCCTTGCCGCCGCGCAGTGGATTTACTTTTTCGTCACCCGCTTTTTTGCCCGCTACTCGCTGCTGGCAGAGCTGCCGGTGCTTTACCTTTGCACGCTGGGGCTGGCCGTCTGCGGCTGCTGCGCCCCCCAAAGCCTGCCCAAACAGTGCTTTTGCCTGCTGGCCGGCGGGGTGGGCTGCGGCCTGCTGCGGCTGCTGCTGCGCTTCCCCAAAGCCTGCCGGGCGGTACAGCCGGCGGTGGCGGCGGCCACGGCGGCGCTGCTGTGGTTTACCGCTCTGTTTGGCGCCCGCATTTTTGGCGCCCGCAACTGGTTAGACATCGGCCCCCTCTCCTTTCAGCCTTCTGAATTTGCCAAAACCGCCTTTTTGCTGGTGGCCTGCTGCACCCTGTACGAAGCATTGCAGGGCGGGGCGCGGCGGTGGCTCTTTTGGGTTTTTTCGGCCGTGGTGCTGGGCTCCCTCGCCTATATGGTAGATTTTGGCACGCTGGCTGTCTTTTTTGTGGCGCTGCTTATTGTGCTGCTGCTGCGGCTGACCGACTGGCGGCTGGTGGCGGCGCTGGCGGTGGGGGCGGTGGCGGCCGGCGGGGCGCTGCTGCTGCTTTACCCCCACATTGCCAGCCGCTTCAGCGCCTGGACCCACGTGTGGGAATATGCCGACTCGACCGGCTACCAGCAAACCCGCACCCTGATTGCGGCGGCCAGCGGCGGCCTGCTTGGGGTGGGCGGGGGCAACGGCTACCTAAGCGGCGTGGCCGCCGCCGATACCGACCTGGTGTTTGGCGTGTTGTGTGAAGAATGGGGCGGCGCCATTGCCCTTACGGCGGCGCTTTGCTTTGTGGCGCTGGCGCTTTACGCCCGGCGGCTGGCCGTTACCTGCGGGCGGCTGTTTTACGCCGTTGGGGTGTGCGGCGCCGCCGGTATGACGCTCTTTCAAACCGCCCTCAACATATTCGGTTCTACCGATTTACTGCCCCTTACGGGGGTTACCATGCCCTTTGTAAGCCGGGGCGGCACCAGCCTTACGGCCTCGCTGCTGCTGCTGGCCTTTTACAAAGCGGCCGAACATCCCCCGCGCGAGGCGGCGGGGCAAAGGAGGTTCGCCGCATGAAACAGATTTTTACCCGCTCGCTTTCGGTTGCGGCGTTAACGGTGCTCTTTACGCTGGGGCTCCTTTTGCTTTACCTGCGGTTGGCCGTCTCGGGCGACCGGTTTGCCGTTTACCCCACCAACCGGCATTATTATGAAAACGGCAGCCTGGTGGTAGCCGGTACCATTACCGACCGCCGGGGGGTGGTGCTGGCCAAAACAGAGGACGGCACACGCACCTTTCACGAAGACGAAACCATTCGCAAGGCCACGGTGCACGCGGTGGGCGACTTAGAGGGCTTTGTGGCCACCGGCGTACACAGCGCCTTTTTGCCGGAGCTGACGGGCTACGACCGGCTGAACGGCGCCTACTGCCCCGGGGGCAAGGGCAACGACTTGCAGCTGACCATAGACGCCGAGCTTTCGGCCACCGCCTACCGGGCGCTGGGCAGCCGCGCCGGTGCGGTGGGGGTGTACAACTACCAAACGGGCGAAATGCTGTGCATGGTAAGCACCCCCTCCTTTGACCCGGCAAAGGGGGCCAAAAGCGCCCAAAACAAAGGGGCTTACGTAAACCGCCTGCTCTCCGGCTCTTACGCGCCGGGGTCGATTTTTAAGCTGGTTACCGCCCTTTCGGTGCTGGAAAATCTGCCGGAGGCCGAAACCCTCGCCTACTCCTGCAGCCGGGGGGTTACCATTGGGGGGGAGTGGCTCAGCTGCCTTGGCAACCACGGAGAAGTAAATTTAGAAGAAGCGCTGGTGCGCTCCTGCAACGCCGCCTTTGCCCAGTTTGCCCTGCGATTGGGGCGAGACGCCCTGACCGCCACCGCCCGGCAGGTGGGCTTTAACAAATCTCTTTCGGTAGACGGCGTATCCTGCACCAAAAGCCTTTACGATGTAAAAGAGGCCAACGACATCGACTTTGGCTGGTCGGGCATCGGCCAGTACAGCGACACCGTGAATCCCTTTCAATATCTCACCTTTATGGGGGCCATTGCCGGGGGCGGGCGGTGCGCCTGGCCTTACTTTGTGGAGTACGTAGACTCGCTGAGCGGCGATATTAAAACGCTGGGCGGCCACCGCCATGTTTCTATGATGAAAGCCTCTGCCGCCGAGCGGCTGGGGGATATGATGCGCAAAGACGTGACCGACCACTACGGAGAGGGCGACTTTGCCGGGCTGGAGCTCTGCGCCAAAACCGGCACGGCCGAGGTGGGCGACAAAAGCACCCCCCACAGCTGGTTTGTGGGCTTTTGCCGCGCGGCGGACAAGCCCTACGCCTTTGTGGTGGTGGTAGAAAACGCCGGGTCGGGGCTGGGGGCGGCCTCCTCTGTAGCGGCGAGGGTTTTGCAAGCCGCGCCGACGGTGGATTAAGCCGCTTTTGCCCCCTTTTGCCCGTGGGACAAGATTTTTTGTAAAAAATGCTTGCAATTGCCGCGCGTTTGTGCTATGATAAATGCCCGATATTTTGTGCGAAAGAGGTGACAGAAATGAAAGAGGGAATTCACCCGAAGTATGAAACGACCACCATCAAATGTGCCTGCGGGAATGTGATTGAAACTCGCTCGACCAAAAAGGACATACGGGTTGACATCTGCTCCAGCTGCCACCCCTTCTTTACCGGTCGGCAAAAGCTGGTCGATACCGGCGGTCGTGTAGAACGCTTTAACCGGCGGTTTAATCTTGAAAACAAATAAACCGCACAAACGGCGCCCGGGGGTACGGGCGCCGTTTTTTCCTGTCTGTTTTCTCTTTAGGAGCGCGGCGGCAAAGGAGGCAAGCCGGTCATGACAACCGAAACCTACCGTACCCCGGCTGCGCCCGGCCGGGGAGAGATAACCGAAAAGCGCTCCCGCTTTTTGGCGGTGGTCGCCCCGGCGGCAACCGATGAAGAAGCGGCGGCGCTGCTTGCCGAAGAAAAGGCCCGTTTTTTTGACGCCCGCCACCACTGCTTTGCCTTTTGCCTGCGCGAATCCGGCCCCCGCTGCTCTGACGACGGCGAACCCCAGGGCA
>CANQGN010000162.1 GCA_947623215.1 uncultured Clostridia bacterium | reverse complement strand
CGCGGCAGGTCGAAGATTTTTGGGGAGAGCGCCCGTCGATGACTGCTAGGCGTGCGCTTGCAGCCATACTTTGTGTACGGCAAAAGCGGGGGGCGCAGCAGTCGCGGCGGGCACTCCCCCAAAAACACGTTGTACCCTGATTGTATTGCCTATGCATCGTTCTCCCTGTTAGTATACCCGTGGCGGGGGGGAATGTCAAGCACAAAGAGAAGCGGCGGCCCCGCCCCTTTGCACAAAAAGGGGTGGAACCGCCGCGCGGCTTTACAAGCAAGCCGCTTTGGGGGGCGTTTAGCAGCCGCAGCCGCCGTTGTTGCTAAACTCCGCGCCGTTGTTGCCGCAGCCGCCGCAGCAGCAGACCAGCAGAATCACCAGAATGAGAATCCAGCAGTTGTTGTTCCCGCACATGGTTGGTTGCCTCCTTTCAAGCCTTCATTAGCATGATATGCCAAAGCCGGGGAGGCGTGCGGATTCTTTTCGCTTTCCCTATAAAAGCAGGCGGCCCTGCCGGGAAAAGCAGAACCGCCGTTTTGGTTGTTTTAAAATGCCGATGAGAAGGGGAGCGGCTTAATACATCCCGCCGCCGGCCGCAGCAGCTGCGGCAGCCGCGTTGGCGGCCGCTTCGGCGTCTTCTTTGCGCTCGGCAATGAGCGACTCGGTGGTAAGCACCATGGCGGCAACCGAAGCCGCGTTTTGCAAAGCAGAGCGAGTCACCTTGGTGGGGTCTACAATGCCGGCTTCCATTAAGTCTACATACTCTTCTTTTTGGGCGTCAAAGCCGTAGTTGTTGCCCTTGTGGGTGCGCACTTCGTTTACAATTACGCTGCCCTCCAGCCCGGCGTTGGCGGCAATTTGGCGCAGCGGCTCTTCCAGCACGCGGCGTACAATGGCGGCGCCGGTTTTCTCATCGCCTTCCAGCGTTTCTACCAGCGCTTCTACCGCAGGGATGGTATCGAGCAGGGCGGTACCGCCGCCGGCTACAATGCCTTCTTCTACCGCGGCTTTGGTAGCGGCCAGCGCGTCTTCAATGCGCAGCTTTTTCTCTTTCATTTCCACCTCGGTGGCGGCGCCGACTTTAATCACGGCAACCCCGCCAGAGAGCTTGGCCAACCGCTCTTGCAGTTTTTCGCGGTCAAAGTCAGAGGTGGTGTCTTCAATTTGCTTGCGAATCTGGTTCACGCGGTCAGCAATGGCGGCCGAGTCGCCGCTGCCGTCTACAATAATGGTGTTTTCTTTCGACACCTTTACCTGGCGGGCGCGGCCCAGCTGAGCAATGGTGGCTTCTTTTAACTCCAAGCCCAGTTCTTCGGTAATGACTTCGCCGCCGGTTAAAATGGCGATGTCTTGCAGCATTTCTTTGCGGCGGTCGCCAAAGCCGGGGGCTTTTACGCAAACGCAGGTAAAGGTGCCGCGCAGCTTATTCACCAAAATGGTGGCCAGCGCTTCGCCCTCTACGTCTTCCGCAATGAGCACCAGCTTTTTGCCCGACTGCACAATTTGCTCGAGCAGCGGCAGAATTTCCTGAATGTTAGAAATCTTTTTGTCGGTAATTAAAATATAGGGCTCGTCTAACACGGCTTCCATTTTGTCGGAATCGGTGGCCATATAGGGGGAGATATAACCCCGGTCAAACTGCATACCCTCTACCACTTCGCTGTAGGTCTCGGCGGTTTTGGATTCTTCTACCGTAATCACGCCGTCGGCGGTTACTTTTTCCATCGCCTCGGCAATTAAGGCGCCAATGCGCTCGTCGCTGGCCGAAACGGTGGCAACGCGGGCAATGTCTTTAGACCCGGTAACTTTTTGGGAGTTGTTGTGCAGGGTGTCAACCGCAGCGTCTACCGCTTTTTGAATGCCCTTGCGCACGTCCATTGGGTTGGCGCCGGCGGCCACGTTTTTCATGCCCTCGCGAATGAGCGCCTGTGCTAACAGGGTAGCGGTGGTGGTACCGTCGCCCGCAATGTCGTTGGTTTTGGTGGCTACTTCTTTTACCAGCTGGGCGCCCATGTTCTCAAAGGGGTCGGTAAGCTCTACCTCTTTGGCAATGGTTACGCCGTCGTTGGTAATGAGCGGAGCGCCGTATTTTTTATCAATCACCACGTTGCGGCCTTTGGGGCCAAGGGTGACCTTTACGGTGTTCGAGAGTTGATCTACGCCCGCTTGCAGGGCTTTTCTGGCTTCTTCGCCAAAAATAATGTCTTTTGCCATGTTCGTTCAAATCCTTTCCGTCAGTCTACAATGGCCAAAACGTCGTCCTGGCGCACAATGGTATATTCCTCGCCGTCTACCTTTACCTCGGTGCCGGAATATTTGCCGGTAAGCACGCGGTCGCCAACCGAAACGCTCATGGGAATGAGCTTGCCGCTGTCGTCATACGCGCCGGGGCCCACGGCTACCACTTCGGCAACCTGCGGCTTCTCTTTGGCGGAGCTGGTGAGAATAATGCCGCTTTTGGTGGTTTCTTCCGCCTCTACCGCTTTTACAACAATGCGGTCAGCAAGGGGTTTAATGTTCATTTTATCTTCCTCCTGAACAATAAAATACACAGTTTAGCACTCTTTGCCTTTAAGTGCTAAATCTATTATAGCAACACTTTGTGAAAAATCAAGGGGTAAATGAAAAAAAGTTGAAAAAACTCCAAATTTTCCCGCCGCAAAGCGGATTTTTGGGGGGCAGCGGCTCGGTGGGTCAGCTGTAATTGACTTGAATCTCGTAAGTTTCAAACAGGGCGGCAAGCTCGGCCATATCTTCCGCCGGCAGCAGCAGGTAGCGGGCAACGGCCGGGTTTAACGAATAAAGGCAAAGCCAGTTGCTGCCGTCGTTCGCCGGGTAAACCTTTACGGCGTCGCCGGTGGTAAAGGTAAAGTTCAGGTAGCAAAGGCCAAAGCTCTCTGTTTCGCATTCGGTTTGTTTTTTGCCCTGCACCAGCCGCACCACGGCCTCATATTCGGCCGAACCGGGCGAGAGCTCTACCTGCGTACCGTCGGCCGAGTCGCCCCCCGGGCCGGCCAAGGTAATACCGGCAACGTTTTTGAGCTTAAAGTTGGCCGAGCGGCTGTTAACTGTGTAGGTATCCGCCGAGCAGCCACAAAGGGCCGCCAGCAGCAATGCCAGCAGGGCGGCGAAAATTCGTTTCATGGGGGTTGCCTTCTTTCTTAACGTATTCTGTTTGGCGATTGTTTATACCCTGTCTTCCGGGTCGGGTTCTGCTGCCTGCAGTACCTGCATGGTCAGGCGTTTCAGGTCGTCTCGGCAGGCAATGGCGCCGCACTGCCGCCGCAACGCGGCCGCGCCGGGCAGCCCCGCCACGTACCAGGCGGCGTGCTTGCGCACGTTTAGCAGGGCGTAGCGCTCCCCGCCAGCGG
>CANQGN010000161.1 GCA_947623215.1 uncultured Clostridia bacterium | reverse complement strand
TGTACGAACCGGCCTCGTCTCGCGGGCGGGCGGAGACCCCCACCGCCGCAACCGGCGGCGGGCAGGGGCCAAAAAGCTTCTCTAACAGCCCGCTCAGCGCCGCCGTATGATGAAAAACCGCCTCGCTTTGCCGCAGCCCCAACGTTCCTTCCGGAACCGGCAGCAGCTCCGAGACGGTCTGCATCTGCCCGGCGGCAGGGTGCCACAGCGCGGCGGAGGTGGTGTAATTGCTGGTGTCCAGTCCTAAATAAACGCTCATGCCTTAACCGGTTTTTCCTGCCGGGCCACGCTGCCCAGCACCCCGTTTATGTAGGCGGCGTCTTCTTCTCCGGCGTATTTTTTGGCCAGTTCTACCGCCTGGTCAATCGAAACCCCCACCGGAATATCGGGGCAAAACAGCAGCTCAAAACAGGCCAGCCGCAGCAGGGCGAGCGAAACGCGGGGCAGCCGGTCCAGCCGCCAGCCCACGCAGTAGCGCCCCAGCGTGCGGTCAAGCTCGGCCAAATGCTCCATTGTGCCGCCCGCCAGCCGCTGCATAAAGGGGTCGGCTTCCAGCCCGCGGGCGGTGGCCGCCGCCTCTAACAGCTCGGGCAGCGGCTCCTCGCGAAAGCACTGCTCAAATACCAAAATAAACGCCTGTTCTCTGGCTTCGCTTCGATTCATGCACACTCAACCACCCTGATTTAGTCCTCTGCCCGGGGTTCTTCGCCCGGCGCGGCGTCGGCCACGATGACGTTTACCCGCGCCACCGGCCTGCCCACCATATTTTGCACGGCGTTTTTCACCGCTTTTTGCACCAGCGGGCAAACCTCGCTTACCTTGGCCCCCTGCAAAAGGGAGAGGGCAATGTCGATGGTCATGGCGCTGTCAACCGAAGAAACTCGCACGGCGCGGGCGGCCTTGCCCCGCCGCAAAACCGATTTTAAATCGGCGGGAATGGGCACAATGCCCGCCACCCCCGCTACGTCGCCTGCGGCGACGCCGGCGATTTTGGCAATGACGTCTTCCGAAATAATCAGCTCGCCGGTTTGCTTGCTGGTCGTTTTTTCTTCCATGTTCTCAGCTCCTTCTGAGAACATTATAACACAAAAATCCGATTTCTCAACTACTTTGCCTCAATAATTGTAATATTTTCCGGCGAAATTCCGCTTGCCTGCTGCACAATCTCCTGAATTTGCAGGGTATCGCTGGCAAGCAGGCCGTCGGTTTTAACCACCACGCTCACGTTTTTTTCGCCCAGCACCGCCACGCACTCGGCAAAGCCCTTGGCCCGCACCAGCGCTTCTATGTTGCTTTCGGTCTCTCTGCTGCGGGCAATGGCAGCGGCCTGCTCGGCGGCGTTTTTGGCCGCTTCCGGGTCGGACTTTACGTTCTCGGCAATTTTTTTGAGCGCCGCGGTCGCCTTTTCGCGGGCTTCCTCCCGCTCGGCGCGGGTTTTGGTAAAGTAGTCGTCCGCCGCAGGAGCAGAGGCCGCCCCGGCGTTTACGTACACCGCCTGCCCCGGCAAAGACCCGCCCGCCGCGTCGGTAGCCGTTGGGGCGTTTTGGCGCTCGCCTAAACTCCAATTGCAATAGACCGCCAACCCCAGCGCCACCACCAGTACCCCCAGCAGCACGCCCCGCTTGAACCCTGCCATTTTCTTTTTCATAACCCCATCAATCCTTTCGTGTCTGAGTACCCGTTACAACGCATATTTGCCCGGCCTCTAAATCCAGCGCCGTGGCCAGCGCCGCCGTGACCGTTTGGGCCGTTTCCGGGGCGACCGCCCCGGGAACGAACACCACCACGCCCTTTACCCGGGGCGCCAGCCGGGTAAGCAGCAGGGGCTGCTCGCCCGATTCGGTTTGCACCATAATAACCGTTTGCTCGCCGCTGGTGCGGCTGCCGCTGCTCGCCCGGCTGACCTCGCTGGTCTCAGAGGCGTCGGCGGCGGTTTTTTGCTCGGTGGCGTATACGTTTTCCACCCCCTGCTGCATGGTGACCAGCACCTCGCACCCCTGCAGCCCCGGCAGGTGCGAGAGCATGGCAGCAAGGCGGTCTTCCAGCTCGTCGGCGTAGGCCTGAAAGTCCTCTTGCCCCGCGCTGGCGACGGCGGTGGGTTCCGCCTCTCCCCCGCCGGTAAACAGGGTAGAAGCGCCAATGAGCACTACGCCCACCAGCCCCGCCGCCCATATCAGGTTGCCGCGCGACAGCCGGGCGGCAAGCCGCTTTGGGTCAAATTTCATTCGCTCGCCCCCTCTATTACCGGCGTTACCGTCCATTCGGCGGGCAGCTCTTTTTCCAGCGCCTGCCGCAGCCGGGCGGCCGCCCCCTCGCCCCCCTCTACCGTTACCGCTGCCGCCGTAACCCGCACGCCGGGGGGCGCGCGCTCGGTGCGCACAAACTGCACGGCGGCCTTTACCCTCATTGATTCGGCGGTGCGCCGCACCAGCGCGGCCGCCTCGTTTGCTACGGGGCGTTCCAACGCGCGGGCGGTTTGCTCGCACAGCGACTGCTCGGGCACCAAAGGGGCAAGCGCGGGCAGCCCCGCCGCCCCGGCGGGCAGGGCCCGCAGCGTGGCGCTAAAGCTGGCAAGCAGGGTAAGCCCCACCACAAAGCCGGCCATTTTGCCAAACCGCCCGGCGGGAAACAGCTGCCGCACCACCCCGCACAGCAGCAGCGTAAAGCAAAAGCTCAGCGCTGCGTTTTGGTAAGCAGTCATGTGTGGCATCCCCCTTTCTTTCTGTTTCTTACTGCCCGGCGAGCAGCAAGACGGTCAGCCCCGCCGCATACACCATAAAACAGCAAACCACCGCCGTGAGCACCAGAGAGAGCGACTCTGCCGCCGCCCGGAGTAAGCGGGCGAGCGCGGGTTCCGCCAGACCCTCGCCCAGGCAGGCGGTAACAAGCAGCAGCCCCCGCCAGAGCTGTAATTCTACCGCAACCGGCAGCAGCAGCGCCGTTACCACCGCAAGGCCAAACACGCCGCCCCCGGTGCGCAGCACACTAAGCCCGCCCTGCACGGCCGAAAGCGCCTCTGCCAGCGCGCCGCCCGCCACCGGCACCAGCCGCCCCAGCAAATAGCGGGCGGTTTTACCGGCAAGGCTGTCGCCCGCCGCCGCCGAAAGCCCGCTTAGGGTTACCACCCCCGCAAACAGGGTGGCGCACAGCCCCAGCGCCAGCGAACCCGCCCGCCGCAGCAGGGCAGAAAAGCCGGGGTTCTCTCCCTGCTCCCCCAGGCTTTCGCATACCGAAAGTCCCAGCGCCATGCCAAACACCGGCAGCAGCAGCTTCCCCACAGCCGCACCCAGCAGCTGCGAAAAGCCGTAAAGCAGCGAGCACCCCCCGGCAGAGGAAAGGGTGCGCCCCATGGCCAGCAGCACCCCGGCGTAGGCCGGCAAAAAGAGCAGCATAAACCCGCCCGCCGCCGAAAGGGCCGCCGCCGTTTTGGTAAGGGTATAGCCCAGCC
>CANQGN010000160.1 GCA_947623215.1 uncultured Clostridia bacterium | reverse complement strand
TACATGCCCTCCTCTACCTTGGTTTGGCAGGCAAGGCAGGCAAAAAGCTCCTGCTTGCCTTTCATGCGGTAAATGGTGGCGCAGGCGCCGCAAAAGCCGTTGCGGCAGCCGCAGCCCCGCACCAGCTGGTAACCGGCGTACTCCATGGCCTTCATAATGGTAAGATTCGACGGAACCTCATACTGCTTGCCCATGAGGTAAATATGGACCGTTTGTGACACTTGGATTTCCTTCCTTTCGCACTCAATACTCGTCGGGCATTTCGTCCAGCTGGTCGCAGCGGAACACCGGGCCGTCTTTGCAGACGTATTTGGAACCGATGTTGCAGCGGCCGCACTTGCCCACGCCGCATTTCATTTTTAACTCCATGGTGGTGTAAACCTGCGTTTTGTCAAACCCCAGCTCGATTAACCCCGCCAGCGTGAATTTTATCATAATGGGCGGGCCGCAGATAATGGCGGTTTTGTTGGTGTCAAAGCCCAGCTCTTTTACATAGTTGGGCACAAAGCCCACGTGGCCGTTCCAGCCCTCCTGCTCGCGGTCAATGGTGAGGTGCACGTTCATGCCCTCTTCTTTGCACCATTCGTCTAAAATTTCGCGATAATCCACCAAATCGTCTTTGCTGCGCGACCCGTACACCACGTCTACCGTGCCGTAGTTTTGGCGATTGGCCCGCACGTAGTTAATCACCGAGCGCAGCGGCGCCAAACCAATGCCCCCCGCCACAAAGAGCAATCTTTGCCCTTAAAATCACTCTCTACCGGGAAGCCGTTGCCATACGGCCCGCGAATGGTAATTTGCTGACCCGGCTCCATTTGGTGCAGCCAGTCGGTCAGGCAGCCGCATTTTTTAATGCTGAACTCCATATACTCCCGGTTGGTGGGCGAGGAGGTAATAGAAAACATGGCCTCCCCCACCCCGGGAATGGAAAGCATGGCGCACTGGCCGGGAATATGCTCAAACACCTTGCCGCCGGTCAGCGCGTTCACCCGAAAGGTTTTGACATCCGGCGTGTCAATGCGAATGTCGGTTACCACCCCAATGTGGGGAATCAGCGTCTCGTTTACGGTGCTCATGACTCTTCTCCTCCCAGGGCTTTTGCCACTTTTACAATGTTCATGGAAACCGGGCATTTGGCCAGGCACCTGCCGCAGCCAACGCAAGAGAACAGCCCCTCGTTATTGGCGGGGTAGTACACCAGCTTGTGCATAAACCGCTGGCGGAACCGCTCTTTTTGGGTTAAGCGGGGGTTGCCGTGGGCGCAGCGGGTAAATTCCGAATACATGCAGGAGTCCCAGCAGCGGAACCGCCGCACGCCGTGGCCGGTGTCGTAATCCTGAATATCATAGCACTGGCAGGTGGGGCAAACAAAGGTACAGGTGCCGCAGCCAAGGCAAGACTCGGCCAGCGGGCCCCATTTTTCGCTGTTAAAAAGTTCCAGCAGCTTGTCTTCGCTAAAAGAGGAAAGCGGCAAGTCGCGAATGGGCAGCTTTTGCAGCCGCTCGCGCAGGGCCTGTTTGCCGGCTTCGGGTTGTTGTTCGTCTGCCTCTTCCAGCAAATCGGCCGCGCTTTGCAGCAGCGCTTCGCCCGCCGGGGTGTTGGGGGTAAAGTACAAAAAGTCATCCTCCGGCCAGCAGGCAAGGTCGCCGCCGGGGGCGGCGGGGTCTATGCCAAAGGCGGTGCAAAAGCAGGTTTCGGCCGGGCGGCGGCAGCTTACCGTTACCACCACGCCGTGCTCCCGCCGGGCTTTGTAGTAGCTGTCTACCGGGTCGGTTAAAAACACCCGGTCGAGCAGCTCAAAGCTGCGGGCGTCACACGCCCGCACGCCGAACAGCACAAAATCCTCTTCCGGCCGAACGGGTTCTTTTACCTCTATGGTTTTGCCCTCTACCTTAAAGTCCATCATGTTTTCGGTCTGGGGAAAGAAAAAGTCTTTGGCGCTGCGGTTGGTGTTGAGCGCCTCGCAGTACGTTACCCCCGCCTGGTAGGGCTTCAATTCGGCGCCGGCGGGCGTGCTGACCGGCAGGTAAAGCGGGCGGCCCTGCGACCAGCGGTCAAACAGCTGCGACAGGCGGTCTTTCGCTATGCGTTTCATGCTACTTCACGCCCCTTTCGTGTACAATGCCGGGCTCGCAGTCCTGCTCGGTAAAATTGGTAAGCGGCGCGCGGGACTCGGTATCTGCCCCCGCCTGGTAAGGGCCGTAGAGCTCGTTGATGTCTTTAATAAACTTGCGGTTGAGCAAATGCAGCGGAATATGCTGCGGGCACACCCGGGAGCATTCGCCGCAGTCGGTACAGCGACCGGCCACGTGAAAAGCCCGAATAATGTGAAAGAGGTTTTCTTCAAACGGGTCGGCGGGGGCGGTGTTGGCCACGCCGGACTTTTTATTGTCAAACACGCATTGCTCGCAGCTGCAAGCCGGGCATACGTTGCGGCAGGCGTTGCAGCGAATGCAGCGCGAAAGCTCGCCCCGCCAAAATTCGTAGCGTTCCTCCGCCGTGCTGTTCTCCAGCGCCTCTACCCCCGCAAAGCGGTCAAGCGGGCCGGCCCCCTGCGGCTGGCCGAGCGTTTCGTCGCCCGCCACCGGCAGGCGGCTTTTGCAGGTAAGGCAGCGCTCTGCCAGCGCCTTTTCGCGCGGCAGCGGGGCGGCGTCGTAAAGCGTTTGTACCACAAAATCGTCGCCCTGTTCGGTAATGCCTACCGGCCCGTCAAACCCGGCGGCGCGGATTTTCTCTACGTCCGCCATGCCGTTGCAGGCAAGGGCGATGACGTACACCTTTTCGGGCTGCACCCGGTGCTCTTTTACCAGCTGGTTGTAGCTATAAGTGTCGCAGGGCTTTAAAAAGACCAGCGTGCGCCCCTCCATACGGCCGGTGCGAATGAGATATTTGGATAAATTGGCGCCGCAAAAGGCGTCGTATACAAAGTCTGCCTCCAGCGCGGCTTCGTCTTCAAAAAAGGCGGGGGTTACGTCGTAGGCAAATTCGCCCCGCCGCCAGCCCAGCACCCGGCTTACCTCGCCGCTTTGCAGCAGCTCTTTGGCGCGGGCTTTCATTGCTTCCTGCATCTTAAGTCCTCCAATCGGCGGTTTTTGCCAAGGGCGGTTACCGTTGCCGCAAAGTCGTTCATGGTGGCGGCAAATTTGGCCCCTTCGGCCGCCGACACCCACTCTACGCGGGTGCGCTCCCGCTCGATACCTAAGTAATCCAACATGCTAAAGAGCAGGGTCATGCGGCGGCGGGCGTAGTAGTTGCCGGTGGTGTAGTGGCAGTCGCCCGGGTGGCAGCCGCACAAAATCACCCCGTCGGCCCCTCGCTGAAAGGCCCGCAGAATAAACAGGGGGTTCACCCGGCAAGAGCAGGGCACCCGAATAATTTTTACGTTGGCGGGGTAGGTCAGCCGGTTGGTACCCGAAAGGTCGGCCCCCGCGTAAGAGCACCAGTTGCAG
>CANQGN010000159.1 GCA_947623215.1 uncultured Clostridia bacterium | reverse complement strand
GACCATCGGAATCATCGGCGGCACCGGCTCCGGCAAGAGCACGCTGGTCAGCCTGATTCCCCGGCTGTATGAGATTTGCGGGGGCAGGATTCTTCTGGACGGACGGGATTCTGCGAAGCTCGATCGAAAGGCGCTATGCCGGCAGATTGGAACCGTGCCCCAAAAGGCGGCGCTGTTCCACGGGACCATTCGGGAGAATCTGCTCTGGGGAAGGGCGGACGCCTCCGACGACGAGCTGATTCAGGCGCTGCGGACGGCGCAGGCGCTGGGCATGGCCGTCACCGGCGGCAGCGATTTTCACGGGGCGAACGGCGCCTTTGTAAACCCCGTGGGCAGCTGCTCGGTAGAGGATATTTTGGTGGACCGGCTGCTGGCCGCCAAAAAGCACCGGCGGCTGATAGCGGGGGCCGGTCGTTAAAAAAGAACAACGCCGCCGTGCGTTCCTCGCTTGGCACGTGCGGTTGTTGCAACAGGCCGCTCCGCCGGTTTTTCGGCGGAGCGGTTTTTTCGATTTTTTTATTTAAAAAAATGCTTGACATTTGCAATCGGTTGTAATATAATGCAAAACTGTATCAATATGGGTTTCTTTACTCATAACCCATAGACGGGTTGGCCGCCCCCGGCCAAAACCCGCCCGGTCGGTCGGTGTTTTTTTGTGAAAAATTGTGCAAGTTTGAATGGAGTGGTAAAGCCGATGGTAAATGTGAAAAAAGTGCGCCTGGGAACCAACGAGCGTATGAGCTTTTCTACCATCAATGAAATTCTGGAAATGCCCAACCTGATTGAAATCCAGAAATCGTCTTATCAATGGTTTGTAGAAAAGGGTCTGCGGGAAGTGTTGTTTGAAATGCCGCCGATATGCGACTACACCAACAACCTGGAACTGACCTTTGTGGATTATCGGCTGGAAGACACTCCCAAATACAGCATTGTGGAATGCAAAGAGCGCGACGCCACCTACGCCGCCCCTTTGCGGGTGACCGCCCGGCTGCTCAACCGCGAAACCGGCGAAATTAAAGAGAGCGAAGTATTTATGGGCGATTTTCCGCTCATGACCCCCTACGGCACGTTTGTGATAAACGGGGCGGAGCGGGCGATTGTTTCGCAGCTCATTCGTTCGCCCGGCGCGTATTTTGACCGGGTGATAGACAAATCCGGCCGTCAGCTCTTTAACTCTACCATTATCCCCACCCGCGGGGCCTGGCTGGAGTATGAAACCGACCAGAACGAGATTTTATACGTGCGGATAGACAAAAACCGCAAGCTGCCGCTAACCACCTTTATTCGCGCCATCGGTCTTGGCAGCGACGAGCAGATTAAGGAATACTTCGGCGAAAACGAGCGGCTGCTGGTAACCATCGAAAAAGACGTTACCAAAAACACCGAGGAAGCGCTGCTGGAGGTTTACAAAAAGCTCCGCCCGGGCGAACCCTTTACGGTAGAGGGCGCCCAGCAGCACATTCACAGCCTCTTTTTCGACCCCACCCGCTACGACCTGTCGCGGGTAGGGCGGTACAAGTACAACAAAAAGCTGGCGCTGGCCCCCCGCGCGGCCGGTCGGGTGCTTACCCGCCCGGTGGCCGACCCCCGCACCGGCGAGCTGCTGGCCGACGCCGGCGAGCTGATTACCCGCGAGCTGGCCGAAACGCTGGATCAAAAAGGCGTGCGCGAGGTTACCGTGGCGGTCGAGTACAAAGGGGTAGAAAGCGAGCACAAAATCATTTGCAACAACACCGTTGCCATGCAGGACTACGTGTCGTTTGACCCCACCGAGTGCGGCATTTACGAGCGGGTATGCTTTGAGGAGCTTTGCCGGCTGCTGGACGAATACGAGGGCGACGAAGAAGGCTTAAAGCAGGCGGTGGCCGACCACCGCGATACGCTGGTGCCCTCGCACATTACGGTAGACGATATTTTCGCCACCGTCAGCTACATTTTGGGGCTGCCCTACGGCATTGGCAATATAGACGATATTGACCACCTGGGCAACCGGCGCATTCGCTGCGTGGGCGAGCTGCTGCAAAACCAGTTCCGCATCGGCATTACCCGCATGGAGCGGGTGGTGCGTGAAAAAATGACCATTCAGGCGCAGGATATGGACGCCATTACCCCCCAGTCGCTCATTAACATTCGCCCGGTGGTGGCGGCCATTAAAGAGTTCTTTGGTTCTTCGCCCCTGTCGCAGTTTATGGATCAGGGCAACCCGCTGGCCGAGCTTACCCACAAGCGGCGGCTTTCGGCGCTGGGCCCCGGCGGCCTGTCCCGCGAGCGCGCAGGGTTTGAGGTACGCGACGTACACTACAGCCACTACGGCCGCATGTGCCCCATTGAAACGCCGGAAGGCTCCAACATCGGCCTTATCTCGTACCTTGCCACCTACGCCCGCATCAACGAATACGGCTTTATAGAGGCCCCCTTCCGCCGGGTAGATAAAGAAACCGGCGTGGTGCTGGACGAAGTGGTGTATATGACCGCCGACGTAGAGGACGAATACATTGTGGTGCAGGCCAACGAACCGCTGGACGAACAGGGGCGGTTTGCCCGGCCCAAGGTTTCGGCCCGCTGCCGCGACGAGTTTATTGAAGTAGAGCGCGAGCAGGCGGACTTTATGGACGTTTCGCCTAAAATGGTTATTTCGGTGGCCACTTCGCTCATACCGTTTTTGGAGAACGACGACGCCAACCGCGCTTTAATGGGCGCCAACATGCAGCGGCAGGCCGTGCCGCTGCTTAAAACCGAGGCCCCCATTGTGGGCACCGGCATGGAGTACAAGGCGGCGGTAGACTCCGGCGTGTGCGTGCTGTGCACCCGCCCGGGCGTGGTAACCCGCGTGCAGGCCGACCGCATAGACGTATTGACCGACGACGGCGAGACCGACAGCTACGAGATTACCAAATTCCTGCGCTCCAACCAGGGCACCTGCATTAACCAGCGGCCGGTGGTGGCTGAAGGCGAGCGGGTAGAGGCCGGGCAGGTAATTGCCGACGGCCCCGCGACCGACCACGGCGAGCTGGCGCTGGGCAAAAACGCCCTCATCGGCTTTATGACGTGGGAGGGCTATAACTACGAAGACGCCGTGCTGATCAACGAAAAAGTGGTGCGCGACGACGTGTTTACCTCCATTCACATAGAGGAATACGAGTTAGAGTCGCGCGACACCAAGTTAGGGCCGGAGGATATTACCCGCGATATTCCAAACGTGGGCGAAGACGCGCTGAAGGATTTGGACGAGCGGGGCATTATTCGCATTGGGGCAGAGGTGCACGCCGGGGATATTCTGGTAGGCAAGGTAACCCCCAAGGGCGAAACCGAAATGACGGCGGAAGAACGGCTGCTCCGCGCTATCTTCGGCGAAAAGGCCAGAGAAGTGCGCGACACGTCGCTGCGGGTACCCCACGGCGAGTACGGCACGGTGGTAGACGTAAAGGTTTTTGACCGCCACAACTGCCCGGAGCTTAACCCCGGGGTCAACATGGTGGTGCGCTGCTACATTGCCCAAAAGCGCACAAT
>CANQGN010000158.1 GCA_947623215.1 uncultured Clostridia bacterium | reverse complement strand
GTCGTTTGGCCGGGCGAGCCCACCATAAAGCCCGCCCCCACCTGGTAGCCGATTTCTTTTAAGGCATACAGGCAGTCTACCCGGTTTTGAAAAGACATCTCGGCCGGGTGCAGCGCGGCATAGTGGGCGGGGCCGGCGGTCTCGTGCCGCAGCAAATAGCGGTTGGCCCCGGCGGTAAACAGCGCCTCGTAGCTTTGGCGGCTGCGCTCGCCCAGCGACAGGGTAATGGCGCAGTCTTTAAATTCTTGCCGTATGGCTTGTACCAGCGGCACCAGCCGCTCGTCCCCAAAGGCGGGGTCTTCGCCCCCTTGCAGCACAAAGGTGCGAAAGCCGAGGGCATACGCCCCCCGGCAGCAGGCCAGCACGTCGTCGTCCGTCAGCCGGTAGCGGCGCAGCGCGGCGTTGCCCCGGCGAATGCCGCAGTAGTAGCAGTTGTTGCGGCAAACGTTGGTCAGCTCTATGAGGGCGCGGATGTAAACTTCGTCGCCGTAACCCTTCCGGCGGCATTCGTCCGCCGCCGCCGCCAGCGGCCGGGTGGCGGCCTCGTCTTCTATCAGCGCGGCGAGTTCACCGTCCGAAAGCGCCGCCGCGCCGCCCGCCGTTACCGCCGCAATGCGCTGCTCGCGGGTCACTGGTTTTCTTCGGCCTTTCCCTCGGCCGCCACCTCGGCCTCGCAGCTGCGCATGGCCAAAATGGTGCGGGCGATTAAATCGTCTAATTCCCAACCCAACATTTCCGCCCCTTTGGTAATGACCTCTCTGGAGCAACCGGCGGCGAATTTGGGGGTTTTAAACTTCTTTTTGACCGAGGGGAGCTCTAAATCCTGCACGCTTTTCGAGGGGCGCATACGCGCCACCGCGCCAATGAGGCCGGTCAGCTCGTCTACCGCAAAAAGCACCTTCTCCATTTCGTGCGTGGGGGCAACGTCTACCGTAATGCCGTAGCCGTGGCTGGCGGTGGCGTGTATCAGGGCTTCGTCTAACCCCCGCTCGCGCATGATTTGCTGGGACATAATGCAATGCTGGTCGGGGTAGCGCTCGTAGTCAAGGTCGTGCAGCAGGCCCACCAGCGCCCAAAAGTCGGCCTCCTCGCCGTAGCCGAGCTCGCCCGCAAACCAGCGCATCACCCCCTCTACCGTGTAGGCGTGTTGCAGGTGAAAGGGTTCGGTGTTGTATTCTTTTAAGAGCGAGAGGGCTTCTTCTCGGGTCAGCATGGCGTTCTCTCCTTTTTTAACGATAACGGGTTTTGCTCAATTGTAGCACATTCCGCCGCCACCGTCAAGCGTTAGAGGATTTAACATAGATTTAACCTGACCCGGCGGGTGGTTTTAACAAACAGCGGGTAGAATGAAAAAAAGCGAAGAGGTGCGAATTTTTGGGAAAGGAAGGGAACGGGCGTGGATTTATTCTCCCTTTTTACCCTTTGCGGCGGACTGGCCTTCTTTTTGTACGGCATGAGCGTTATGTCCTCCGGCTTAGAGCAAATGGCCGGCGGCAAGCTGGAAATGCTGCTGCGCAAAATGACCGAAAACCCCTTTAAAAGTATGCTGCTGGGGGCGGGCATTACCATTGCCATTCAGTCTTCCTCCGCCATGACGGTGATGCTGGTGGGCTTGGTCAACTCCGGCATTATGCAGGTGTCGCAAACCATTGGGGTGATAATGGGCTCTAACGTGGGCACCACCCTGACCGC
Organism: uncultured Clostridia bacterium; assembly: GCA_947623215.1. GTDB lineage: Bacteria > Bacillota > Clostridia > Oscillospirales > Acutalibacteraceae > UMGS1484. The sequence continues at coordinate 1,839 of CANQGN010000158.1, read as the reverse complement.
CTGGCTGCTCTCGCTCGCCGGGATTCAAAGCGACAACATTTGGCTGCGGCTGCTCACGCCGGAGGCTTTTTCGCCGGTGGTGGCCTTAATTGGCATTGTGCTGATGATGCTCTGCAAAACCGACCGCAAAAAAAGCGTGGGTTCGGTGCTGCTGGGCTTTTCCGTACTCATGTACGGCATGGAGCTGATGAAAAACTCCGTCAGCCCGCTGGCCGAAATGCCGGAATTCTCGAACATTTTAACCGCCTTTAACAACCCGCTGCTGGGCGTGCTGGTGGGCACGGTGTTTACCGGCATTATTCAAAGCTCCGCCGCCACGGTGGGTATTTTGCAGGCGCTGGCCATGACCGGGCAAATCAGCTACGCCATGGCCATACCGGTGATAATTGGCGCCAACATCGGCACCTGCGCCACCGCGCTTATCTCTTGCATTGGGGTAAACAAAAAAGCCAAGCGGGTGGCGGTTATTCATATTGTGATTAAGGTCATCGGCATGGCGCTTTATTTGGTGGGCTTTTGTGCGCTCGACTGGGTGTTTCACTTCCCCTTTATGGCGCGGGTCATCTCGCCCGTGGGGGTGGCGCTGGCCCACACCGTGTTTAACGTGGTCAACACCGCCATTTTGTTCCCCTTCCCCAAATTTTTAGAGAAAATCGGCAACCTGCTGGTGCCGGACGGCAAGCACCACGAGGCCTACAGCTTTATAGACGAACGATTGCTTGCCACCCCCTCGGTGATGATTGCCGAGTGCGACCGCAAAACCTGCGAAATGGCCCGCCTGGCCCAAAGCAGCCTGGGGGCCGCCGTTTCGCTGCTGCGCGAGTACCGCGGCAATTTGGCGGACGAAATAGACAAAAACGAAAAGAAACTGGATTTTTACGAAGACCAGCTGAGCACCGTGCTGGTGCAGGTCTCCCGCAGGGCGCTTTCGGCGGAGGATTCCAAACGGGTGGCCAAGCAGCTGCACTCCATTGGCGACTTTGAGCGCATTGGCGACCACGCGGTGCATTTGCTCAACGCCGCCAAAGAAATGCACGTAAAGCAGGTGCATTTTTCGCCCGACGCCCGCTCGGAGCTGAAGGTGGCCACCGAGGCGCTGACGGAAATTGTAGACATTACCGTGCGGGCCTTTTGCCACGAGGACTACGATTTGGCCGCCCAGGTGGAACCGCTGGAGCAGGTAATCGACCAGCTGATGGACGCCATGAAAGCTCGCCACATAGAGCGGCTGCAATCCGGCCGGTGCACCATTCAAATGGGCTTTATTCTATCCGACGTGCTGACCGACTACGAGCGGATTTCTGACCACTGCTCCAACATTGCCGTGGCGTTAATTGAAACCCGCCAAAACGTCTATGGCGCACACGAGTACCTAAACGGCGTAAAGTCAGACGGCAACCCCGAGTTTGAAACCGCCTTTTTGCGCTACCGCCAGCGCTACCAGCTGCCGTAAAGCGGCCGATAAAAACAGGCAACCCCCGGGAAGACCCCGGGGGTTTGGTTTTTACTTTTGCTTTTTTCGTTTTCGGCCGCCCTATTTTTTCCGTTGTTCAAACAGCCAGCGAATGGGGGCGGGGTCGCGGTAAACCTCTGCCCAAATGCCGTGGCCGTAGCCGGTCATTTCGGTATAGGCAAAGTCGACCGGGTGAAAGCGGCCTATGGCCTCCGCCATTTGGCGAGAGCCGGAAGGGGGCACCGCGTCGTCCTCTGAGCCGTGAAACACGCGCAGAGGTATGGCGGCCAGGCGTTCGGCCGCCTCTACCGAGCCGCCGCCGCACAGGGGCATACCGGCGGCAAAGGATTCGCCGTGGCGCGAGAGCATGTCCCACGTGCCGAAGC
>CANQGN010000157.1 GCA_947623215.1 uncultured Clostridia bacterium | reverse complement strand
CTGGTGGGCCCCTATGCGCTGCACGACTTCTTTTTGTACCACGTGGTGCGCTACGGGCGGGAGCCGGAGATGGTGCTGGCGTTGGCCGAGCGGGCCTTTGCGGGGCAGTTTACCCGGGCGGAATGCCTGTGCTGGCTGCGGGTGTTTTACCGCCGCTTTTTCAGCCAGCAGTTTAAACGCAGCTGCCTGCCGGACGGGGTAAAAATCGGCAGCATTTGCCTTTCTCCCCGCGGCGACTGGCGTATGCCGAGCGACGCTTCGGCGGCTGGGTGGCTGCGCCGGGTAGACCAACTGGCCGAGCAGGAAAACGCCGACGAATCGGAACAATCGGAACCGTCGAATGCATAACAAAACCGGCGGGGGAGGGTACAGCGCCCATCCCCGCCGGTTTTGTTTTAAAAAAGAGATTATGCCCTGAAGTTGGTACCGCAGTCGTGGCAATAATAAATGCGGCGGCGATTCGAGAACCACCGTTTGCACTGCCACACGTGGCCTTTGCCCATTGCCTTGTGCACCAGCACCATCCACCAGTCGTAAACGACCAGCAGCGTCAGGCCTACCATCCAGCGGCAAAACAGCCAGCAGATGTACCACACCCCAAACAGCACGGTAAAAAGGCAGCCGTGCTTGCTGGATTCGTTGGAGAGCTGAACCTTGGTACTGCCGCATTTGGGACATTTTACGTTGACCATTGCCGGATTCCTCCCTCTTTCGTTTTCTTTCCAAAATGTATGCGACGACCCTCGCCGGTTTCCTGTTTATTTTACCATATTTCCCCATGCCCTGCAAGGGGATTTTAGAGAGAATTCGCCAGCGCCAAAACAGCCTCTTTGGTGGCCAGCCCGTGCGAAAAAGCGGTGGCGCATCCGGCGGCCACGGCCAGCCGCAGGGCGTAGTCGTACCCCTGCTCTGCGCCCGCCAAAAACCCCGCCAGCATGGAGTCGCCGGCCCCCACGGTGCTCACGACTTCGCCCCTGGCGGCGGCGCGGCGGTGGTAGCCGCCGGTTTCGTCCAGCAGCAGCGCCCCCTCGCCCCCCAGCGAGACCAGCACGTTGCGGGCGCCCATTTGCTGTAGTTCGCTCGCCGCCGCCCGTAAGTCCGCTTCCCCCGGCAGCGGGCGGCCGACCAGTTCTTCCAGCTCCGCCCGGTTGGGTTTTATAAGGGCGGGCCGCCCGGGCAGGGTGCGCAGCAGCACCGCCCCGGCGGCGTCTACCGCAAAGGCCACCCCTTTTTGGGGCAGCCCCGCCGTCAGCTCGGCATACAGGGTAGGGGGCGCCCCGGCGGGCAAACTGCCGGAGAACACCAGCGTATCGCCCCTTTGCAGCCCCGCCAGCTCTTCTTTCAGCTCGGCAAGAGAGGCCTCGGTCTCCCTTTCGCCCTCTATTTTTACGTTTATGCGGGTGTGCCCGGCCGGCAGCCGCACCCAGTCGGCTTTAATCCCCCGGCGGGCGGTATCTTGGGCCAGCGCCTCGCCGGTAAAGCCGGCAATTACCCCGAGCGCTTTGTTTGGCACCCCCAGCGCGGTCAGCAGGGCAGAGACGTTCAGCCCCTTGCCCCCAAAGTGAAGTTCATCCTTTACCGCCCGGTTGGTGGCGCCGGGGGTAAGGGTGCGGGGCCACAGCAGGTAGTCCACCGCCGGGTTCATGGTCAGGGTCACAATCATAACCGGTCAGCCTCCCTTTTTTCTATTATATTACCGCACCCGCGCCCGCTTGGCAACCCCCGGCGGCCAATCGGCAAAATTTTTTTTAAAAAAAGTGAGCGTTTTTACGGTTTTTGGCGTCTAATAAGTAGAAGAACGGAATGCTAAAGGAGTGAACCTTATGAAAATCCGGTTTACGGCGGTGGTTTTAGTCCTTTCGCTGCTTCTTTGCGGCGGCCTTTGCTGCCGGGCGGAGGCGGCGCTGGGCGACGTAAACGCCGACGGCCGCGTAAACGCGGCGGACGCGCTGCTGATTTTGCGCTATGCCGTGGGCAAAGCCGACTTAAGTGAAGAAGCCTTGCAGGCGGCGGATACCACCGGCGGCCACGACCCCTGCGCCAAAGACGCGCTTTGCGTGCTGCAAAAGGCGGATTCAAAGAAAAAGCCCGAAAACAGTTGACAAACGCGGCTTTGTGTGGTAGAATTCCAAATTGTTGTACTGTGCCTTTTTGGGCATGGCAGCAGAATTTTACAAGAAAGGAGTAACGCTATGCCTACCTTTAATCAGTTGGTTCGCAAGGGGCGCGAGACGGTTGCCAAAAAGTCCAAAACGCCGGCCCTGCTGAAGAATTACAATTCGCAAAAGCAGATTTTAAACGACCAGAATTCTCCCCAAAAACGCGGCGTTTGCACCGTGGTAAAAGCCACCACCCCCAAAAAGCCGAACGCTGCTCTGCGCAAAATTGCGCGTGTGCGGCTCTCAAACGGAATTGAGGTTTCCTCTTACATTCCCGGGGTCGGCCACAATTTGCAGGAGCACAGCGTGGTGCTCATTCGCGGCGGCCGTGTAAAAGACCTGCCCGGCGTGCGGTACCACATCATTCGCGGCACGCTGGATACCCAGGGCGTAACCGGCAGAATGCAGGGCCGTTCCAAATACGGCGCCAAACGCCCGAAGAAATAGCGGGCCCGTTGCCGTTTTTTGGCAACCAGTTAACTTGACGAAATTTTCTTGCAGGCTGCAATTTTCACAGGCAGCGGCAGTTTATCATAAACTTGCCTCTGCTTGGTGCCAACGGGAGTTTTGTCACTCGAGTACCGATGATATCTCTTATATGTGAAGGAGGGAAGCGAAGTGCCAAGAAGAGGCCAAATCGCAAAACGTGACGTTTTGCCCGATCCGCTTTATAATTCCAAATTAGTGACCCGTCTGATTAACAACGTAATGTTGGACGGTAAGAAAGGGGTCGCCCAAAAAATCGTTTACGGCGCCTTTGCCATTGTAAACGAAAAAACCGGGCGCGAACCCTTAGAAGTGTTTGAACAGGCGATGGAAAACGTAATGCCCCAGCTGGAGGTAAAAGCCCGCCGCGTAGGCGGCGCCACCTACCAGGTGCCCATGGAGGTTCGCCCCGAACGGCGGCAAACGCTGGGTCTGCGGTGGATTACCGCTTATTCCCGCACCCGTTCGGAACGTACCATGAAGGAACGGCTGGCGGGTGAAATTTTAGACGCCATTAACGGTACCGGCGGCGCCGCCAAAAAGCGCGACGATACCCACAAAATGGCCGAAGCCAACAAGGCGTTTGCCCATTACCGCTGGTAAGGCGGCATGTTACCCGTGCGTTTTTAGTCAAAGTCAGCTCCGGCCGGAGGCCGGAAATTGGAGGAAACTATGCCAAGACAGGTATCGCTTGAAAAAACAAGAAATATCGGTATTATGGCACATATCGACGCTGGTAAAACCACTACCACCGAGCGTATTGTATACTACACCGGCAAAACCCACAAAATCGGCGAGGTGCACGAGGGTGCGGCCACCATGGACTGGATGGAGCAGGAGCAGGAGCGGGGCATTACCATTACCTCCGCCGCCACCACCTGCTTTTGGCACGACCACCGCATCAACATCATCGACACCCCCGGCCACGTGGATTTTACGGTAGAGGTAGAGCGCTCGCTGC
>CANQGN010000156.1 GCA_947623215.1 uncultured Clostridia bacterium | reverse complement strand
GGTGCACAACGAGGAGTATTTTGTGACCCTCGCCATGCAGCTGGAGGAAATGGGCGCCGACAGCATTTGCATTAAAGACATGGCCAACCTGCTGCTGCCGATGGATGCTTACAGTTTGGTGAAAAAGCTCAAAGCCCGGGTAGGGGTGCCCATTCACCTGCACACCCACAATACCTCCGGCACCGGCGACATGACCAACCTAATGGCCGCCTTTGCGGGGGTAGACATTGTAGACTGTGCGCTCTCGCCTTTAGGCAACGGCACCGCCCAACCGGCTACCGAGTCGCTGGTGGCCACCTTAAAGGGCACCGACCGTGACACAGGGCTGGATTTGGCCAATTTAAGCAAAGCGGCGGCGCATTTTCGCACCGTGGCCCAAAAGCTGAAAGAGCAGGGCAGCTTAGACCCCAAGGTGCTGAACGTAGACACCAACACCCTGCTGTATCAGGTGCCGGGCGGTATGCTCTCCAACCTCATTTCGCAATTAAAGCAAGCCGGTGCGGAAGACAAGTATTACGAAGTGCTGGCCGAAATTCCCCGCGTGCGGGAGGACTTTGGTTATCCGCCGCTGGTGACCCCCACCAGCCAAATTGTGGGGTCGCAGGCGGTGCTCAACGTCATTGCCGGCGAGCGGTACAAAATGGTCTCCAAAGAGTCGAAAGGGCTGCTGCGGGGCGAATACGGCCGCCTGCCCGCCCCGGTAAACGAGGAAGTGCGCAAAAAGGCCATTGGCGACGACAAGGTGATTACCTGCCGCCCGGCTGATTTGCTCTCGCCCGAGCTGGAGGAGTTCCGCCGACAGGCGGGCGAGCTGGCTACCTGCGAAGAAGACGTGCTGAGCTACGCGCTCTTTCCGCAGGTGGCGGAAAAGTTTTTCCGGGCGCGGGCAGAGGCTGCCAAAGCCCCCGCCGCCGCGAGCGAAGCCCCAGCAGACGGCGTGCGCTGCCTGACGGTGCAAGATGTAACAGAGTAGAAACCCTATAGAAACTTTCTCCCCGCCCGACCTGTGAAAAACCGGCCGGGCGGGGGCAAGCGAACGAGCGAAAAGACAAAGAAAAAAGGGGATAAGGAACCATGAGCGCCATGCCGCTGCAACCGAAGGAATGCGAACTGATTGCCCACATAGCGGGGGCGCTGGCCACCCCCTTTGCCGTGCAAACGGTAGAACTGCTGCGGCAGGGCCCCCAGCCGGAACAGGCGCTGGCCGCCGCCTGCGGCGCTTCGCTTCGGCAGTGGCAGGCGGCGGGGCAGGCCCTGCGGGGGGCGGGGTTGGCCCAGCCGGCCGCGGGGGCAAGCTGGCAGCTTTCGCCCTTTGGCATATACGCCGCCCGCACCCTGTTTGGCCGGTTGTTTGCCGCCGCCTGCGACTGCGAGCAGGCGGGCGAAAAAAAGTAGGCGGAAAAATAAAAAAACACTTGCATTTTACCGGCAAGTGTGGTATTATACTGCTTGCCGGTTTATACGGCAACACAGTTTTGGGGGTATAGCTCAGCTGGGAGAGCGCTTGACTGGCAGTCAAGAGGTCAGGGGTTCGATTCCCCTTATCTCCACCAAAAATCGGCAATCCTCGTTAAGAGGGTTGCCGATTTTTAACTATTCACTCTTCATTCTTCACTATTCACTTAATTCCAACTGCCGATTTTTGGTAAGTAATAGGTAATAGTGATTAGTGAAGAAGTGCGGCGTCCGCCAAAAGGCGGACGTCAAAACAAGGTCTGGACGTGTGAAACGGAGCAAGCTGGCGGCGGAATTTTTATTTCCCGCTTTTTCTCGCCTACAACAAAACCGGCAGGGTTCACCTGAACTCTGCCGGTTTTTTAGGTGGTTTTTAATATTCCAACGTGCCGCGGTAGACCAGCTTGGCTTCGCCTGTTAGGGTTACCCCCTCGTCGGTATAGCGTACCAGCAAATCGCCGCCCGGCACCTTTACGGTTACGTCGGCGTTCTTTTTGCAAAAGCCGTTTTCTACCGCCGCTACCACGGCGGCGCAGGCGCCGGTGCCGCAGGCCAGCGTTTCGCCGTTGCCCCGCTCGTATACCCGCATTTTTAAGGTGGTGTCGTTTACCACCCGCACAAACTCGGTGTTGATGCGCTGGGGGAAGAAGGGGGCGTTCTCAAACAGCGGGCCTACCGTTTCGATCGGCACGCCGTCTACGTAATCGGTAAAGACCACGCAGTGGGGGTTGCCCATAGAAACGCCGGTAATCTCGTACTGCTGCTCGCCCACCATAACCGGCGTGCGCAGCAGCCGCTCGTAGGGCAGGGTGCAGGGCAGCGAGGCAGCCGAAAGGTCGGCCTTGCCCATGTTCACGCTCACCAGCGTAACCTTTTGGTTGCTGGTGTACACTTGCAATTCCCGCACGCCGCTGGCGGTTTCTATGGTAATGGTTTCTTTTTCGGCTATGCCGGTATCGTACAAAAATTTGGCCACGCAGCGAATGCAGTTGCCGGCCATTTTGCCCTCGCTGCCGTCGCGGTTAAAAATGCGCATTTTGCCGTCGGCTACCTCGGAGCGCTCTATGAGCACCAACCCGTCCGCCCCCACGCCGGTGTGGCGGTCGCACAGGCTAATGCAAAGCGACTCCGGGCAGGTAATGCCGCCGTCAAAATTATTGATGAAGATGTAGTCGTCTGCCGTGGCCTGCATTTTGTAAAAATTCAGGGTCTGGCGGCGCTCGCGCATGTGGTTAATGTCTACCAGCTCGGTATTGCGCTGGTTAAACCGGCTGGCGATAATATCGGCCAGCGCACCGGCGGTGTCAAGCGAGGTAAAGCAGGGAATGGCCAGCTGCAGCGCCCGGCGGTGGAGCTCGGTATAGTCGTTTACGTTGGCGTCCATCAGCGTGCCGGTGTAAATAATGTAGCCGATTTTGCCCGCCTCTAACAGCGGCCACAAGTCGTCTTCCCGCCGAATACCGGTTACCCGCGTGGCGGTAATGCCAAGCCGGGCAATGGAATCGGCCGTCTCGTCCGTCGCATAGAGGGCGAAGCCCAAATCGTCCAGCTTTTTGGCGAGGGCAATGACCTCCATTTGGTCGTAGCGGTCTACGCACAAAAACACGCCGGTTTGCTGCCCGCCGTGCAGCGGGGGCAAAATGGCCATACCGGCCGAGGTAAGCCCCTTAAACAGAGCCTCGTTTAAGGTTTTGCCAATGCCCAGCACCTCGCCGGTCGACTTCATTTCCGGCCCCAAATACGAGTTGGCGTCGGTCAGCTTTTCAAACGAAAAGACCGGCACTTTTACGGTAAAGTAGGGGGGCGTGCGGTAAAGCCCCACGCCGTAGCCCAGCTCTGCCAGCGGCTGGCCGAGCATCACGCGGGTGGCGAGGTCTACCATGGGCACGCCGGTCACTTTGCTGATGTAGGGCACGGTGCGGGAGGCGCGGGGGTTGACCTCTATGACGTATAGCTCGTTGTGGTAAATGAGGTACTGAATGTTCACAAGCCCCTTAGTGCCCATGGCCAGCGCCAGCTGGCGCGAGCACTCTACCACCGTGCCCATCATTTTGTCGTTGATGTTGTAAGGCGGGTAAACGGCAATGGAGTCGCCGCTGTGCACCCCCGCGCGCTCGATGTGCTGCATCACGCCGGGGATAAGCACGTCTTTACC
>CANQGN010000155.1 GCA_947623215.1 uncultured Clostridia bacterium | reverse complement strand
AGGGCTCAGCACTTTTAAATTGGCGGGCAGGGTGAGTTTGGTAATACCGGCGCAGTCTACAAAGGCATTAAGGCCGATTTCTTCTACCGGCGCGCCCTCTAAGGTATTTGGCAGCGCCAGCTCGCCTTCATAGGTTTTGTCGCACTTCGTAATAACGGCGAAGCGGTGACCCTCCGGCGTGTAAGAAAACGCGTAGGTATAGGGGACGCGACCGGCGGCAGAGGCTGCCGGCAGCAGAGAACCGAGTAAGAGCGCCGCCGCGAGCAGCAGCGAGAAAAAGCGCAGGGAGCGAGGGGCAAGTTGCATGGGGAATCCTTCCTTTCCGGTTTTCGTCTTAAAAGTAAGTTTATTGTAACGGTTAGCGGGAAAAATGTCAACTGTTTTTTACAAAAAAAAAAAAACGGTTGCCGTTCGGCGGCAGCAAAGCGGCGGGGATTGGCGGCCAAGTTCTGCATAGTTTGACCAAAAACCGGCACAATAACACCAGAAAGGAGCGCTTTGCATGGCACACAGAATTGGGCGATACACCACCTGGTTTGACCGCCCGCCAACCGTAGAGGCGGCCGCCGCGGTAGCCGGCCCCAAAGAGGGGCAGGGCCCGCTGGGCAACCGCTTTGACCGCGTGTTTACCGACCCCCGGCTGGGCAAAAAAAGCTGGGAGCAGGCCGAAAGCGAGTTGCAGCGGCAGGCCTTTTTGTTTGCGCTGCAAAAGGGCGGGCTAAAGCCGGAGGAGGTAGACTGCCTGTTTGCCGGCGACTTACTGAACCAGTGCGTGGGCAGCACCGAGGGGCTGCTGCCCTTTGGCCTGCCGCAGGCGGGCATTTACGGCGCCTGCTCTACCATGGCGCTGGGGCTGCTGCTGGCGGCGGTGGCCTGCGACGGCGGCATGGCGCGGCGGGCGGCGGCGGTTACTTCTTCTCACTTTTGCGCCAGCGAGCGGCAGTTTCGCCTGCCGCTGGAATACGGCGGCCAGCGCCCCCAAACCGCCCAGTGGACCGCCACGGCGGCCGGTGCGGTGGTGCTGGGCCAGCCGGGCGAGGGGGTGCAGGTAACGGCCGCCCTGCTGGGGCGGGTAAGAGAGGGCGGCGTTACCGACGCCAACAACATGGGCGCCGCCATGGCCCCGGCGGCGGCAGACGTGATAGTGCGCTTTTTTAACGATACCGGCCTGCGCCCGGAAGAAGTGGATTTAATTGCCACCGGCGACCTGGGCGAGACCGGCAGTAAGTTGCTCTGCCGCCTTACCGCCGAGGCGGGGCTGCCCATTGCAGACCGCCACGCCGACTGCGGGCTGAACCTCTACCACAAAGAGCTGCAAGACGTGCACGCAGGGGGTTCCGGCTGCGGGTGCAGCGCGGCGGTGCTGTGTGCCCGGCTGCTGCCGGAGCTGGCGGAGGGAGTTATCAAACGGCTGCTTTTTGTGGCAACGGGGTCGCTCCACTCCCCCACCACGGTACAGCAAAAAACGCCCATTCCCGGCATTGCCCATGCGGTGTATTTTACCGCCCCGTAAAATGGCGAACCCCCGGCCGAATGGGTCGGGGGTTGGTTGTTATGATTTTGCCAGTTCAAATATCGCCGGGCGGGGCAGAAAATTGCAGGTTGACCGCGCCCACGCCGCCGCTCATGCGAATGGCGTTTGCGCCGCCCCCCTGCTCTTGCAGAGAAGAGACTGCCGCGCCGTCTACCGTTATGCTGCCAAGGCCTTTTTCAAGGTTCAGGCGGTAGTCTGCTCGGCGGCCGAGCACGGTGACGTTGGTTTCGCCCATGCCGCATTCAAACGAGCAGTCGCCGGTCAGCGCGGCGCTACAGTCTAACCGGCCAAGGCCCATTTCCAAATCTAAATGATGCAATGTGCCACCCGCTATGGTAATGGCTCCGGCGCCGCCCTCAATAGCGGCGCGGGAGGCGGCGGTGAGCGACGAAAAGGTCGCTTCGCCCGCCCCCAGCTCCAAGTCGATTTGGTCGGCCGCAAGCGGCGATGCCGTCACTTTTCCCGCGCCGGTTTTCAGCCGTATGGTATCGAAGGCCACATCAGCGGGAATGGAAAGAATGAGCGCCGCGCCATGGTACACGCTGCCGAACCGTTCGGTCTCTCGAATGACCAGCAGGCCGTTTTTTTCTTCCACCAGCAGCCGCTGCAAATTGCTTTCTACCCGAAATTCGTCCCCCTGCCGAATGGTTACGTCGGCGGCGGCCAGTTCTACGTCTATCCCGCGAATATCGGGAGAAACCGCATAGCTTTGCATCTCGCCCGGTTGGGGGTCTTCATCCAACAAGCCGCCAAACAGACCGGCCATGCTGAGCAGCCCGCCTATGATGCTGACGGCCAACAAAACAGCCAGCGCCATGGCGACATATTTGATAACGGTTTGGAAGGTGGTCATTTTATGGTAACCCCGCCAAACATGCTGGTGGCGCTAACATACACGGTTGGGGCGCCCGGGTGGGCGGCGGTTTTGTTGGTAACGCCGCCAAACATGCTGTTGGAGCTGATCTTTACGTTCACGGTATCGGGCACGAATATGTCGATACCGCCAAAAACGGCCGTTGCCTGTATGGCGCAGTCCGCTTGGATGACGGCCCCCCGCAAATCGCACTTTACCCCGCCGAACACGGCGGTTAATTCGGCGCCTTCAAAGGGTTCGCCGTCGTAGTTCAAATTGCACCCCGTAAAGGTGGCGCAGCCCACCTGCGGCTGGCCGCCCTGTTGTTTGATTTTTTCAAGGATTTTATTGGCTTTGTTGCCGAACAGCCCCGTAATGACCATTTTGCACCCGATGAGCACAATCACGAGCGGCAGCAGCAGCTTCCACACCATAGAAAACTGCAACACCCCCTGGCAGCAGAGCAGCAGAAAAACGCCCACCAAAAGGCCGATGAGGCGGCCGGTTTTGTCTCGCTCTGTCACAAGCCCGACCGCGCAGGGGACGATGATGAATGCCGTCCACCAGCCGTCAAAAAACACGTCTATATTCGTCACGTTTAAGGCGTTGAGGGCAAACAACACGCCCGCCGCAATCAAAACGACGCCCCACACCACGCTGTTGATTTTTTTCATACCGGTTTCTCCTTTCGGCCAACCAATGGGGGTGCCATGCGCCCAAAGCGGCGCGGTTTGTTTCCCTATCCTTATTTTTTAGAATATTTTTCGCGGATTTGCTGCCAGTAGCGGGCAAAGGCCTGCTCGGTTTTGTTGTCGCCCGGGGTGTAGTAGCGCCGGTCGCGCAGCGCCTCCGGCAAATAGTCCTGCTCTACAAAAGCGTCCGGATAATCGTGCGGGTAACGGTAAAACTGCCCCTTTTTGGGCTGGTCTTCGCCGTCAAAATGCTTGTTTTGCAGCTGGCGGGGCACCGGGCCGGTTTTACCGGCCTGCAAGTCTTCCATAACGGCGTTTATAGCGCTGTAGGCCCGGTTAGACTTGGGCGCTAAACTTACCAGCACCACGGCGTCTGCCAGGGGAATGCGGGCCTCCGGCAGGCCCAGCTGCTGGGCCATATCCACCGCCGCTTTTACAATGGGTAAAATTTGCGGGTAGGCCAGCCCCACGTCTTCGCTGGCGCAAACCATCAGCCGCCGACAGGCAGAGGGTAAGTCGCCCGCCGCCAAAATGCGGCCGAGGTAGTGCAGCGCGGCGTTTGGGTCC
>CANQGN010000154.1 GCA_947623215.1 uncultured Clostridia bacterium | reverse complement strand
TTCGGTTCTGCCCTACTGTATCGACGAAGTACCCTCTGCACCAGAAATTCCGGCTTCCGTATTTGTATTTTAAATTGGTGTGCCGGGCGAAGATCATCGTGCCGCTTTTGTAGACTTGCCAATGATGCATTATGGGCGCGGCCGGCACGGAAACCGTGTCGGCCGCAAGTTTAAATGCGATTTATTCTTTCGCTCGAATGATCGTCGCTTTTGCATAATTCTTCCAGTCCAGGTGCTGTCCGCAGCGGTCGCAGAAGGCCTGTCCCTCGCGTTCCATGGTAATTCCACATCGGGGACAAATTGGGAATCCGGTTAAACTGCCAAAGGCGGAATCACGCATACAGAAAATCTGCTTTTCCGGCATCGGGGTGCGGTAGGTTCTTTCCTCTTCGGCAGGCGTAAGGAGAAGCAGGCCGTTGGGCGTTGTCTTAAAACCGATACAGAGTTTTTCTAACGTCAAAATCGTCGGCGCGGTTTTGCCACGGGCAATGTCGCCAAAATACCGACTGCTGAGATTGCATTGCTCTGAAGCGGCTTCATAACTAAGGTGTTGGTCTTTGCACAGTTGGCGAACGTTTGTGGATAGGTTGTCTAAAAACATCTAAATTTCCCTCTTTCGGTCGATTTTGTGTTTTTAGAATACAGGAAACAGACTTCCATTGCAAGGAAGCATCGTTCCTAATTTTGCATTTTTATGATTTTTACAAATTTGAATCAGGTTTGTGGAAATATAATATGCTCATTTTTTCATTATCGGAAGCAAGATCGTAGAGAAAACCCGCCGCGTGCGAGGCTGTGTATGGCGATTTTGTCGCCTGCGGTAAAATGCCGGAAATAATTTCAAGTGCATCCCCGAAATTTGCAATGTTTTGTGTTGATTTTTTCCGGATCATAGCAGGCCTCTGTGGTTTTTGTTTGCTAACTTTCATTCTGCCGCGTCCGTATGACTCTTCTATATGTCATAGTTCATTTTAAAATCAACCTCGGCAAAATTTTCAACATGCTCAACCCTTCATAACAACGTTGGGGCTAGGTTCGACTACCTGACCCCAACATCCATTATAGAACCTATAAAATTTCGCTGCGCACGGCCGCCGCTGCTTCGTCCCCTTCAAAAATCGTAAACCGCAGCCCGGTTTTAACGCTTTGCATCGGCTGCAAGATTTGCAGGGTGCCGTCGGCCCGCATTTTGGCCCGGCCTTCTACGTGGCAGTTGGCGGGTTCCAGCCCCAGCACGTAGTCGCGCACGCCGCACATCTTCCACTGGGTAAAGTAGGGCAGCGTGTCGGCGGTGTAGTCGATTCTCAGCCCCACCCCCAGCCGGGGATTGTAGAGGGCGGCTGATTTTTCGCCGCCGTGCTCTTTCAGCTCGTGGTAGTAGCACTGCTCGGCAAAGCCGGCCTCCGGCGCCGGGAATTCGCGCCACTGTGCCAGTCCCTCCGCCGCGCGGGGGTCGCGCGGGCGGGTGGTAAGGGCGGGCAGCATTAATTCTACCCCTTCGTCCAGCAGCGGGTAGCCCAGGTTAATGTGGTAAAGCAGCGTCAGCGGCTGGGCTTCGCCCCCCAGGTTTACAATGGTATCTTCAAAGGTTATGGTGTTGTTTTGTCGCATGGTCACCGCCCGGCGGAGCTGCAATTTCTCGTTAAAAATAATGGCCTCGTTCATCACGCCCGAAACGGTAATGGCGCCGTCGTCGCGCTCATAGTCGGCCGCGTAGGCCAGCTGCTCGCAGGGGGTGTGGCCAATGCGCCCGTGGGTTACGCACTCCTCGCCCTCGTCTACACAGTCGGCGCCCACGTTTTTCAGCCCGCAGGTGGTCATCATACCGGCGGTAAAGCTGCGCAAAAACTCGTGCCGGTCATAATAAGCCGGGGCCACGTAGCCGCAGGGGGAGAAAAAGCCCAGGTTTACCCCCTTGTAGGTCAGCCGCGCCGGATCCAGGCAGCGGTCGGGCAGCAGGGTCATTTGCAGCCCGGCGCCGTTGTTCAGCTGCAACAGGCGCATTCCGTCGCCCTTGCCGCCGGTCAGGCGCATTTCTTCTACGCTGTAGAGCTGCGTGGGGTGCCCTACTTTGGTTAGCTTTTGGTTCATGCCGCAAGGCCTCCTTTTTCGTTTGGTTTCATTATAGCCCACCCGGCGCGACAAGTCAAAAACAATTTGCGTAAATTTGCAGGTTTTTTTGAATTTCCCCTTGACTTTTACCGGAATTTCGATATAATAAGGGGGCAAGCGATGCGGAATTGTGTAAGGGTAGCACGGCAGACTCTGACTCTGTTTGTCTGGGTTCAAATCCTAGTTCCGCAGCCAACGCCGAAGCAAACTCCCTTTGCTTCGGCGATTTTTGTTTTATAACGCATTTTCCCCTTTTCCCTTTTACAGCAATCCCCCGCGGGTTCATCCAAAACCCTGCGGGGGATTTTCTATTCTTTTGGGGCTATTTACGGTCAAAAAAGGGATTTTTGCCGGTAATGGAGAGCACGATACCCTGAAAATAGACTTTTCCTTTTCCTTTGCCTTGGCCTTGGCCTTTGCCTTGGCCTTGGGCTTCGTCTTCTTCCTCGGCCAGGCCCATTTGCATGGCGGCCTTACCGGCCGAGAAGAGAATGCGGTTATCTACCCCCGCGCGGGCGGCGGCCAGCGCGGCGGAAGAGAGGGCCAGCCCCAAGTCCATATGCACAAAGGCGCAGGTGGCCCCGGCGGCCTCGGCGGCGGCGCAGTCCTTACACCCGCAAAAGCCGCAGCCGGTCAGCCCCCGGCGGCTTTGGCGGGCGCCCACCAGCACCAGCGCCCCGGCGGCGCGCACGCAGGCGGCGTCTCGCCGGTACCAGCCGGCCACGGCGGGCTGGGCGGCGGCCATGGCCTCCATTTCGCAGGCGAGGGCCTCTTTTTCTTCCCCCGTGAGCACCAGCGTTTGCAGCACGTCTCGCCCCGTGGCCTTGGGGGCGGTGCGGGCGGCGGCGCACATGGCGGCGGCGGTTTGCAGCAGCGCCTGCTCTTCCATTTTAGCAGCGGTGTAGCGCATAAGTCCTCCTTATTGGCGGTTCAAGCAAAAGCGGGGCGCCCCGGAAAAGCCCCGGGCGCCCCGTTTTGTTAGCGTTCTACTCCCTCTCCCTCGCCCCCCGGCGGCTTGTCACCGCCGAGGGGTTTTATTGACCGAAAGGAGAAAGGCGAGAGGGAGAAATGAGGCGGATTAGAAGCAGGCGGGTTTGCCCACGGCCTTCTTCAAAATCTCCAGCGCGTCGGCAGCGTTAATACCGCTGTCTTTGTTCACGTTGGCGGCCTCTTTTTGTTGGTCGGTAAAGTCGCGTTTGTGCACCGCAAAGCGCAGCACTTCCAGCGCGTCTACCGCATCTACCTTACCGTCGTCGTTTACGTCGCCCAGGGTTACGGCCAGTTTGGCTTCCAGAGCGGCAACGGCGGCATCCAGCGTGGCTTTGTTGCTTACCAGCGCTTTTTGGGCGTCGGTCAGCTTGTCAAAGTTCGCTTTCGCGGCTTCAATGGCGGCCTTGTCGTTGGCGGTTACCTTATCGGCAGCCGGCAGCTTGGCAATTTCGTCTACCACGGGTTTGGCGGCTTTCGCATCTTCAATGGCGGCCTTGGCGGCGTCTAACTTGGCTTTGCCCTGAACCATGGCTTTGGCTTCGTCAGAAAGCGGCGCGTAGGCGTCCTCTGCCG
>CANQGN010000153.1 GCA_947623215.1 uncultured Clostridia bacterium | reverse complement strand
CCGCCGCGCTGATGATTCGTGTTTTCACCCGTTACACCCCTCCAAACCGCCGATGGCGCCGGGCGTACCAGCGCAAGGCGGCGTCTAAATCGGCCGGGCGAAAGTCCGGCCACAGGGTATCGCAAAAATAAAGCTCGGCATAGGCGGTTTGCCACAGCAAAAAGTTAGAGATTCGCTGTTCGCCGCCCGGGCGAATGAGCAAGTCTACCTCCGCCGCCTCCGGCGCGTAAAGGGCGGCGGCAAGGTCGGCCTCGGTCAGCTGCTGCGGGGCGCATTCCCCCGCCGCTACCCGCCCCGCCAGCGTGCGGGCGGCGCGCAGCAGCTCGTCTCGCCCGCCGTAGTTAATGGCAAGGTAAACCGTTAGCCCCGTAAAGGCGGCCGAACCCTCCTCTGCCTTGCGCATTTTTTCGCGCAGCACGGGCGAAAGGGGGGTGGGGTCGCCCACAAAGCGCAGGCGAATATTCTCTTTTTGAAACTGCTCAATGCGCCCCAAATATTCCCCGAAAATCTTCATCAAGGCGTCTACCTCCGCCTTGGGGCGCTTCCAGTTTTCGGTAGAAAAGGCGTAAAAGGTCATTTGCCGCAGGCCAATGGCGTTGGCGTGGCGGCAAATGGCTTCAAACGCCTTGGCCCCGGCCGAATGCCCGGCGGTGCGGGGCAGGCCGCGCCGGTTGGCCCAGCGGCCGTTACCGTCCATAATCACGGCAACGTGGCCGGGCAGCGCCTCGGGCGCGGGGGGCTGGGAAAAGCGGCGACGAAACTTCATTTACAGCTCGGTAATCTCGGCAGACTTCGCGGCAATGGCGGCGTCTACCTCTTTGCAGTAGCGGTCGGTCAGCTTTTGCATGTCGGCCTCGCTGCTCTTTAAATCGTCTTCGGTCAGCTCGCCGGATTTTTTCTGCGCCTTGTACTTTTCAATGGCGTCGCGCCGAATGGAGCGCACGGCCACCTTGCATTCTTCGCCCACCTTGGCCACCTCGCGCACCAGCTCGCGGCGGCGTTCCTCGTTCAGCGGGGGGAAGACCAGTCGCAGCACCCGCCCGTCGTTTGAGGGGTTAATGCCAAGGTCAGAGGACTGAATGGCCTTTTCTATCGCCTTTAACATAGAGGCGTCGTAAGGCTGAATTTGCAGCATTCTGGCCTCCGGCGATGAAATGGCGGCCATTTGCTGAATGGGGGTGGGGGTGCCGTAATACTCCACCGAAATCCGGTCGAGCACGGCGGCATTGGCACGCCCGGCGCGAATGGATTTTAATTCCTCCTCCAGGCTGTGCAGGGATTTTTGCATTTTTTGTTCGGCTTTGGTATACAGTTCGTCCATACGTTCTTCCTCCCAATAAAATAATTCCGTATTTATAATTCCTTATGCTTCGGCCACCAGCGTGCCGATTTCTTCGCCCAGCGCTGCCCGCACAATATTGTGGGGGTCGCAGAGGTTAAACACCAGTATGGGCAGGCGATTGTCCTGGCACATGGCGGCGGCGGTCATGTCCATCACGTTTAAATGCTTTTCTAAAATTTCGGCGTAGGTTAACCGGCGGTAAAGCTTGGCGGCGGGGTTGGTGCGGGGGTCGCTGTCGTACACGCCGTCTACGTTGGTGGCTTTAAAAATAATGTCGGCGTCTATCTCGGCCGCCCGCAGCGAAGCGCCGGTGTCGGTAGAGAAAAAGGGATTGCCGGTGCCGCAGCCGAAAATGACCACCCGCCCTTTCTCCAGATGCCGAATGGCCCGCCCGCGAATGTAGGGTTCGGCAATGCGCTGCATTTCTATGGCCGTTTGCACCCGGGCAGAGGCGCCCGCCTGCTCCAGCCCGTCTGCCAGCGCCAGACTGTTGATGACGGTGGCCAGCATACCCATGTGGTCGGCGCGGGTACGGTCCATTTTGCCGCTGCTGCGGCCCCGCCAAAAGTTGCCGCCGCCCACCACAATGGCCACCTGCACGCCAAGGTCGGCGCATTCTTTTACACTGCGGCAGACCGACAGCACTTTGTCAAAATCCAGCCCGACCGATTCGCGGCCGGCCAGCACCTCGCCGCTGAGCTTTAACAAAATACGGCGATATTTCGGCTTCTGGTTCATGGGTTTCCTCTCCTTTAAAACCACTTGCTTGCCCGGGGCATTCTACCCGTTTATTGTACATGATTCCGCCGCAAAAGTAAAGACGAAAAGCAAAAATTCTCAACTTTAATTTGGTTAGGCCAAAGGGAGACTCCATATACTACAGATACAAGGAGGCGACCGCCATGAAACGCAAAGCAAAGCGACCGGAGAAGCCCACCGCCGAGGCCGCGGTAGCGCCCGACCGCAAGGACCCCAAAACCGGCGCCCCGCTGCCGAGCATGGAGCACGTGCTGGCAGCCCGCCGGTACAGCAAAGAAAACCAGCAATAAAAGCCAAAAAAGAAAGGAATGCCCGCATGTTCCGTTTGTTTAAAAAGCAAAAAACGCCCCCTACCGGCGTCTGCGCCGACCGCCGACCGGTGGTGGCAGAAAGCGGCCGCCCGGCCTGCTTTACCGCCGCGCGGTTGCAGCAAAAAATGAAGCCGGAGGCCCCGGGCGAAGCCGACCGTCCGCCCCGCTTTTTTTAAAACCCTCTTTTTTTAACGCGGCGGGTGGAACTTCCCCTCTACCCGCCGCTTTCTTGCGCCTCCCATGGCAGCGGCGGCAAAGAAAAGGCGATTTCGTGGCCAAAGAGGCGCACCACCAGCCGCCCGTCTGCCACAAACAGTCCCGCGGCGTCCTGTTTGCCGAAGCCGATTTCGGCGGTACGGCGCTCGGCAGTTATGGCGGCGGCGGCGCCGCCAAAAGCGCAGCCCAGCACCACCCCCGCCAGCACAAATCCATACACCGCGTTTAGCCAAAATTCTCTGGTTGTTTTGCGCATGGTTCTTGCCCCCTTCTGTTGGTATTAGTCTTTTTCAAATGGGGCAAATTATGCGAAAGTCCCTTGACTTACCCTCGCCGATATGCGATAATCGAGAACAAGGAGATGATACCCCTGTTTACCGTTACCGTACATACCGGCGGGCAAACCCGCACGCTGTCGGCCGCCCCGGGCGAAACCCTGCACGAGGCGCTGCTGCGCGCCGGGGTCATGCACGCTGCCCCCTGCGGCGGGGCCGCCCGCTGCCGTGGCTGCCGGGTAAAGGTAACCGGCAAGGTGGAACCCCCCTCTCGGCGAGAGGCCGAATGGTTAAGCGACGACGAGCTGCTGCGCGGCGTTCGCTTTTGCTGCCTTTGCCGGGTGGCGGGCGACTGCGCGGTTACCCTGCCCCGCGAGCAGGCTGCGGAACCCTGCGCCACCCCCCTGCCGGCTCCCTTACAAACAGGCGGCGGGGGCGACTGGTGCGACCGCTACACCTGCGGCATAGACCTTGGCACCACCACCCTGGCCGTTTACTTAACCGCGCCGGGGGGAAAATCGGCGGCCGTTTGCTCCGCCCCCAACCCCCAGGCGCCCTATGGGGCAGACGTAATTCGCCGCATACAGGCCGTAGGCGAACAAGGGGCCGGCCCCGCCTTGCAGCGGGCGGCGGCAGAGGCGATTGCCGCCTTGCTGCGGCAAGCTTCTGCTACGGCGGGCATACCGACCGACGCCATTGCCGGCTGCGTGATTGCCGGCAACACCACCATGCTGCACCTGCTCACCGGTTTAGACCCCACCGGCATTGCCGTGGCCCCCTTTACCCCCCAGTCGCTGTTTGGCACCC
>CANQGN010000152.1 GCA_947623215.1 uncultured Clostridia bacterium | reverse complement strand
AATCCATATTGCTGGCCTGCAATATGGATTCCTCCCCCAAAACCCGGCTGCTGATAGACGTTGGCACCAACGGCGAAATGGCGCTGGCGGCGGGCGGCAGCATTACCTGCCTTGCCACCGCGGCCGGGCCCGCTTTTGAGGGGGCGCATATCTCTTGCGGGGTAGGCGGGGTAACGGGCGCCGTTTGTAAAATAGATGAAACAGGCTACCAGACCATTGGCGGTGCGCCGCCGGTGGGGCTATGCGGCGCCGGGCTGTTAGATGCCGCCGCGCTGCTGCTCCGCCGGGGGATTTTAGACGAAACCGGCCGGTTAAGCATTGACCCGGCGGAAACGATACCGGGCACCGGCGTGCGACTGACCGGCGGCGACATACGCGAGCTACAGCTGGCCAAGGCCGCCATTTGCGCCGGGGCCATGCGCATAACCGAGCTTGCCGGGATTGCACCCGAAAAAATAGACGACGTACTGCTGGCCGGGGGGTTCGGCGCCCGGCTCTCCCCCGCCTCCGCCATAGAAATCGGCTTACTGCCGGCCGCCTTTGCCGGTAAGTGTCGGGGGGTGGGCAACACGGCGGGGCTGGGCGCGGCCATGGCGGCCGCCAGCCCCTCTGCCATGGCCCGGTTAGAGGCGCTGGCCGACGCTTGCCGCTACGTAGAGCTTTCGGGCGACGCCGCCTTTAACGAACGCTTTATGCAACACATGACCTTTGAACCGCAGGAGGAATAACGCCCTATGAAAACCGTTTTAGAGCAGCAGGCGCAAAACGGCGCCGCCCTCGGCTTTATGCTGATAAAAAGCTGCGAAAAGAAAGTATCTGCCAAAAAAGCGCCCTACTTAGACCTCATTCTGGCCGACCGGGGGGGCGAAATCGCCGCCAAGCTGTGGGATTATTCCCCCGAGCGCCACGGCGAGTATGAAGCGGGCGACGTGGTAAAAGTAAAGGGAAGCATTGACAAATGGAACGGCGCGTCTCAGCTGCGCATCAGCCAAATTCGTTCTAAAATGAGCACTGACCCCGTCGCTATGGAGGATTTGGTGCCGGGCACTCCCCTGCCCCCCGAGCAAATGCTGGCGGCCATTCACCGGGCCATAGAGGGCTTTACGAGCGAACCGCTCCAAAGGCTCACCCGCTACTTGTTAGAGCAGGCAGGCGAGGCCTTTACCGCCTGTTCCGCCGCCGTGCGGATGCACCACACCATGCGCGGCGGGCTGATTTACCACACCTACTCCATGCTGCTGGCGGCGGGGGCGCTGTGCGACGTTTACCCCTTTTTAAACCGCGATTTGGTGCTGGCGGGGGTGATTGTGCATGATTTGGACAAGCTGCGCGAAATCCGCTACGCCAAAACCGGCCTTGCCGCCGAGTACACGCCAGAGGGCAACATGACCGGCCACCTGGTAGGCGGGGTCGTCAATATTGCGCTGGCGGCAAAAGAACTGCATTTAGAAAATGAAGAATGCGTGACCCTGCTAGAGCACATTGTGCTCTCGCACCACGGCGTGCCGGAATTCGGCAGCCCCATTCCCCCCATGTTCCCCGAGGCGCAGGTGGTGGCCACGGTAGACAAGTTAGACGCCGAGCTGTTTGAAATGCTCTCTGCCATGGAGAGCGTGCCGGTAGGCGCCGCCACCCCCCGCGTGTGGGGGCTGGAGCGCAAGCTTTACCGCCACAGCGAAGACGCCCGCTACCGCTTAACCCCCCGGGAGGATAAGGAGGAAGCATGAAAAAACTCCGCTTTTTGCTGGCGCTTTGGGCTGCCAAGCTGGCCATTGTGGGGCTGAACCTGCTCCGCCGCAGCGCCACCCACTACCCCGGGGTGATTGCCCTGAAGCTCTGCCCGGACTTTTTGCAGCGGCTGCCAAAGCCCCAAACCATCATAGGCGTTACCGGCACCAACGGCAAAACCACCGTTTCCAATTTGGTAAGCGATATTTTGGAGGATCAGGGCTACAAGGTGCTCACCAACCGCAAGGGCGGCAACATTTTAGGGGGGGTTACCACCGCCCTGCTGCGGGGGGTCTCGCCCCTCGGCAAGTGCCGCTACCCGCTCGCGGTGTTAGAGCTGGACGAGCGTTCCTCTCGCTTAGTTCTCCCCCACGTGCAGCCGGATTTGCTGCTTTGCACCAACCTCTTTCGCGATTCCTTTAAGCGCAACGCCCACCCCTTTTATATTCAAGCCATGTTAAAGGCCGCCATTCCGGCCAAAACCCGGCTGATTTTAAACGGCGACGACCTGCTGTGCTGCGGCATTCGCCGCGACCAGCCTTTCGAGACCTTCGGCGTGGCTCCCCTGCCCTTTGAACCCCCGGCGCAAAATAATCTGATTCAGGACGTTTCGGTTTGCCCCGCCTGCGGGCAGCCTTTGCAGTATGACTTTCGCCGTTACCACCACGTGGGGCGGGCCCACTGCCCGGCCTGCGGGCTGGCTTCTCCCCCGCTCGGCACCGAGGTTGTAGCGGTGGATCGCGCGGCGGGGCAAATGACCCTGCGGCTGGGGGAAGAAGAAGCCCTCTTTCCCCTGCCGGGCGACAGCCTGCCGGACATTTACAACGCGGCGGCGGCGGTGGCGCTGCTGCGAGCTTTCGGCCTGTCAGCGGCGGCCATTGCCGATTCGCTCTCTCGCTGCGGCATTGTAAAAAGCCGCTTCAACAGCCGGTCAATTGCCGGGCGGCAGGTGATTCTTTACCTCGCCAAGGGGCAAAACCCCGTGGCCTGCTCTCGCGTGTTTGACGCCATTCGCCAGGCCCCGGGCGAAAAAGCCGTGCTGCTGCTGCTGGACGATGCTTTTGACGCCGCCCATTCCTCTGAAAATACCGCCTGGCTGTATGAGACGGACTTTGAGTTTTTAAACGACCCCTCCATTCGCCATTTGGCGGTGGGCGGCGCCCGGCGAGAGGACGTAAAGGTGCGGCTGCTGCTGGCAGGCGTACCGGAGGAGCGCATTGCCACCGCGCCGGACGAACGATCGGCGGCCGACCGGCTGAACCTTGCAGCCGAGCGGCTCTACGTGCTCTACGACGTATACACGGTAGACAAGGCCGAGCGCGCCGCCGCCCGGCTGGCGGAACGGCTGCAAAAGGAGGCGGTACCCCGTGAAAATTGAACAACTTTTCCCCGAAACCGCCAATTTGTTCGGCGACCCCGGCAACCTGCGCTATTTGCAGCTTTGCCTGCCGCAGGCGGAATTTTGCGCCACGCACCTTACCGCGCACACGCCGCTTTTTGCTAAGGAACCCGTTTCTCTCATTTATATGGGCCCCATGAGCGAGGCGGCGCAACTGCGGGCGATTGAAGCACTGCGCCCCCACCGCGAGGCATTGATAAAACAAATAGAAGCCGGCACCCCCATGCTGTTTACCGGCAACGCGCCGGAGGTACTGTGCGAACGCATTGATACCCCAAACGGCCCGGTAGAGGGGCTGGGCATTTTGCCCTACACCGTCAAGCAAGAGATGATTCACCGCTACAACGGCCTGACCATGGGCACCTTTGAGGGCATGACCATTTTGGGCTTTCGCAGCCAGTTTACCTTTGGCGAGGGCGACAACGCCAACAGTCCCTTTTTAACGGTAGAGCGGGGCATGGGCCTTGGCCCCGGCAGCCGGTATGAGGGTTTTCGGCTGAACGGCCTCATTGCCACTTATTTGCTCGGGCCGCTGCTGGTAGTCAACCCCGCCTTTACCCGCTGGCTGCTGGCCGCCATGGGCGCCCCCTGCGAAAGACTGCCTTTTGAAGAAGCCCTATGC
>CANQGN010000151.1 GCA_947623215.1 uncultured Clostridia bacterium | reverse complement strand
GCGATCGCCTCGGACACGTCCGCGGGACGCATGGACGAGAGAATGGCGAGCGCGACCTTTGCGCCCACGCCCTGCATTCGCTGCGGGCGGTGCGCGGCCGTGTGCCCCATGTCGCTTGCCCCCACTGTAATAGAGCGCAGCTTAAAAGCCGGCGACGGCGCGGGCGTGCGGCGGCTGGGGGCGGCGGTGTGTATGGAGTGCGGCAGCTGCGCCTACTCTTGCCCCGCCCACCGGCCGCTGGTGCAGGTGATGCGCCTGGCAAAAGAACTGGAACGAAAGGAGCGCGCCTAACGCCATGCCAAACGAATCGAACGCCTCTCCCCTGCTTACCGTATCCTCTTCTCCCCACTTTCACGGCGGCGACTCTACCCGCGGGGTGATGATAGACGTACTGCTGGCCCTGCTGCCCGCCGGGGTAATGTCGGTGGTGCTGTTTGGGCCGCGCAGCCTGCTGCTGATTGCCGTGTCGGTGCTCTCTTGCCTGTTTTTTGAGGCGGTAACCCGCCGATTGCTCCACCGCTCTTTTACGCTGGGCGACTGCTCGGCCGCCGTTACAGGGGTGCTGTTGGCCTTTAACCTGCCGGTCAGCGCACCTTGGTGGCTGCCGGTCATTGGGGCCTTCGTCGCCATTGTGGTGGTGAAGCAGTTTTTCGGCGGCCTCGGGCAAAATTTTGTCAATCCCGCGCTGGTGGGCCGCATTACGCTAATGGTTTCCTTCCCCGCCTACATGACCATGCCCCAGTGGCCCAGCCCCCGCCTGCTGCAATCGGCAGACGCCGTTAGCGCCGCCACGCCGCTGGCCGAGCTCGCGAACGGCACGGTGCCCTCGCTTTCGCAAATGACCACGGTGGCCGCCCCCTACAACCCGCTCTCTATGCTGCTGGGGCTGCGCCCGGGTTCGCTTGGCGAAACCTGCGCCGCCGCGCTCTTAATCGGCGGGCTTTACCTTTGCCTGCGGCGAGTCATTTCGCCCGTCATTCCGCTTACCTTTGCCGCCACCACGGTGGGGATTACCTGGCTGGCGGGCCAAAACCCCTACTATAATTTAACGGCCGGCGGGCTGCTGCTGGGGGCCATTTTTATGGCCACCGACTACGCCACCTGCCCCATTAGCCGCAACGGCAAGCTGCTTTACGCTTTCGGCTGCGGCCTCATTACCGCCGTGATTCGCCTGTTTGGCAACATGCCGGAGGGCGTTTCGGTCGCCATTGTGCTGATGAATATTCTCACCCCCCATATAGACCGCCTTACCCTGCCCCGCCCCTTTGGGGTAGAGAAGGCGCGCCGGGGCAGAAAGGGGGAGCAGGCATGAACCGCCAAACCCTTTGGAACTTAGCAAAACCGGCGGCGGTGCTGTTTGCCATTTGCCTGGTGGTAACGGCGGCCTTAAGCGTGACCAACTACTTTACCAAAGACGCCATTGCCGAAAAGGCCCGGCAAACGGTAAACGAGACCATGCTCTCGCTGCTGCCCGGCAGCGAATGCACCCCCCTGACGAGGGACGGCAGCGTAACCCGCGCCGAGCTGCCAAACGGTACAACCGCCACCGTTTACCTGACCACCGCCATGGGGTATAAAAGTGAAATCACCGTTATGACGGCGCTGGACGACGCCGGTACCATTCTCGGCGTGCGGGTAATCAACTGTGCGGACGAAAGCCCCGGCATTGGCCAAAAAGTGGCCGAAGACGAAGCCTTTTTGGCGCAGTTTACGGGCCAAAGCGCTCCCCTGCCCCAGGCCGACGCCATTACCGGCGCCACCTACTCCTCGCGCGGGGTAGAAGAAGCGGTGGCAAAAGCGCTGGCGGCCTTTGCCGCCGGTAACAACGCCGCCGCAACCACAGGAGGCGACCCCTCATGAACAACCGCTATACCAAAGAACTTACCAAAGGCCTGCTGGCCGAAAACCCCGTGCTGCGGCTTTGCCTTGGTACCTGCCCCACCCTTGCCATTACCACCTCGCTGAAAAACGGCTTGGGCATGGGGGCGGCCGCCACGGTGGTGCTGCTATGCTCGAACGTCGTTATTTCGCTGCTGCGCCGGGTAATACCAGACAAGGTGCGCATTCCCGCTTACATTACCGTGATTGCCGGGTTTGTTACGCTGGTGCAAATGGTGGTGCAGGCCTACCTGCCCGCCGTGTATGACGCGCTGGGCATTTACCTGCCGCTGATTGTGGTAAACTGCATTATTCTTGGCCGGGCAGAGGCCTTTGCCTCTAAAAACCCCGTGCTGCTTTCTGCCGCAGACGGGCTGGGCATGGGGCTGGGCTTTACCCTGACGCTGGCGGTCATGGGGGCGGTGCGCGAGCTGCTGGGGGCCGGTACCATTTTTGGCCTGCCGGTGCTGCACACCCCCATGCTCATCTTTATTATGGCGCCGGGCGGCTTTTTCGTGTTCGGCTTGCTGATTGCCGCCGCCAACGCCCTGGCCGCCCGCTTAGGGCGCAAACCTGCCCAAAAATCCGGCTGCGCCGGTTGCCCCGCCGCCCATGAGTGCGCCGGGGAGTGCCAAACGGGAGGGAACGACCAATGAACGTAACGCTTGGCATTTTGGTGCTTTCTATTCTTTCAGAGAATTTTGTGCTCAGCCAGTTTTTGGGCATCTGCCCCTTTTTGGGGGTTTCTAAAAAGCTCAACACCGCCGTGGGTATGAGCCTGGCTGTGATTTTTGTTATGGTGCTGGCCACCGCCGTTACCTACCCCCTTTACGCCTACGTGCTGGAGCCGCACGGCATGGCCTACCTGCAAACCATCGCCTTTATTCTCATTATTGCGGCGCTGGTGCAGCTGGTAGAGCTGGTGCTTAAAAAATATCTGCCCGCCCTTTACCGGGCGCTGGGCATTTACCTGCCGCTTATTACCACCAACTGCGCCGTGCTGGGGGTAACCCTGCTGCACTTTACCAAGGGCTACACCTACCCGCAGGCGCTGGTAAACGCCTTTGGTTCGGGCGTGGGCTTTTTGGTGGCCATGGTGCTGTTTGCCGGGGTGCGGGAGCGCATGGAAGAGTGCGAGATTCCCAAATTTTTGCAGGGGCTGCCCATTACGCTCATTGCCGCGGCGCTGGTTTCGCTCTCGTTTATGGGCTTTTCCGGCATTGCCAACGGCCTGCTTGGCGCGTAACAAACCAACAGAGCAAGGAGGAAGCGACTTTGAGCAGTATATGGATTCCCATTCTCATTATCGGCGGGATTGGTCTGCTGGCGGGCGTAGGGTTAAGCGTTGCCTCGGCGGTAATGGCCGTGCCGGTTAACGAAACCTTTGAAAAAGTGCGCGGCTGCCTGCCGGGTGCCAACTGCGGCGCCTGCGGCTACTCCGGCTGCGACGGCTACGCCCAGGCGCTGGCCGACGGTGCAACAGACAAAACCGCCCTCTGCGCCCCGGGCGGCGCGGCGGCGGCAGAGGCCGTGGCCGCCGCGCTGGGGGTAGAGGCAGCCGCCGAGCAGCCCAAAATTGCCCAGCTGCGCTGTCAGGGCGACTGTGAAAAAACCGGGCGCACCATGCGCTACGTGGGGCTACAAACCTGCCGCGCCGCCAACCAGATTTTTGGCGGGGGCAAAAGCTGCGCCTACGGCTGCTTAGGCTACGGCGACTGTGTAGCCGCCTGCCCCTTTGGCGCCCTGTCGCTGCAAGAGGGGCTGCCGCAGGTGAACGGTGAGCGCTGCACCGGCTGCGGGGTGTGCGCCGCCGCCTGCCCCAAAGAATTGCTGGCGGTGCTGCCGCGGGGAGAAGCCCGGGTGGTGCGCTGCCGCAACCACGACAA
>CANQGN010000150.1 GCA_947623215.1 uncultured Clostridia bacterium | reverse complement strand
AGGCGGCGTAGTTGCCGTCTAAAAAGGGGCTGTCCTGGTGAACGATGAAAAGCTGCGAAGAGGCGCTGTCATACGCCATGGCGCGCGCCATAGAAACCGCTCCCCGGGTGTGGCGCAGGGGGTTTTGAAAGCCGTTGGCGGCAAATTCGCCCCGAATGGTTTCGTCTGACCCCCCCGTGCCGTTGCCTTTGGGGTCGCCCCCCTGCATCATAAAGCCGTTTATAATGCGGTGAAAGGTAAGGCCGTTGTAAAAGCCGTTTCTGGCAAGCCGCAAAAAGTTTTCGGTAGAAAGGGGGGCGGCGTCGGCGTTAAGCGACAGGGTAATGACCCCTTCATTTTCAATTTCAAGTTCCACAGTGTGGTTGCCGGTTAACATAGCGTTTTCTCCTTTGTTGTTATTCTAAGGTTGCAGCGGGTTCGGCCGCCTGCTCTATGCAGCGCAGCAGTTCGTCTATTCCCTCGCCCCTGGCGGCCGAGCAGGCAAACAGCGGCGTGCCCGGCGGCAGGGTGCCAAGCAAATCGTGAAATGCCGCCAGCCGTGCCGCATAGTCAGTTTTGTTCAGCTTGTCCGCCTTGGTGAGCACCAGTGCAAAGGGCAGGCCGGTCTCTCTTAAAAAGTTCAGCATGGTTTCATCGTCCGCAGAGGGGGGGTGGCGCATATCCAGCAGCTGCACCACCAGCGCCACGTTGCGGCCGCCGCCAAAGTAGCCGTTCGTCAGCTCCCCAAAGCGGCGGCGCTCGGCGTCGCTGCGGCGGGCGTAACCGTACCCGGGAAAATCCACAAAACGGGCGGTATCTACCTTGTAAAAGTTAATGGTAACGGTTTTGCCGGGGGTGGCGCTTACCCGGGCTAAGGCCTTGCGGCCGAGCAGCCGGTTTAAGAGCGTAGACTTGCCCACGTTTGACCGGCCGGAAAACACGATTTCCGGCAGCGTAGAGGGCGGCAGCTGGCGGGCGGTACCGGCCGCCAGCTCAAAAGCGGCAAGGGCGCGGTTCACGTTATTGCCCGCCCCCTTTGCAAGAGAAGGGCAGCGCCGGTGCGCCCGGCTGGCGGGGCGGGGGCGCGGGGTTAACCGCCTCCGGCGGGTTGGCGCGCCGGTAGCCGCCGGTGGCGAAGACCAGCGGCAGGGCTTCGTCTAATGTAGAAACCCCCACAAAGCGGATTTTTTGCTTTACCACCTCGTCGACCTCCGCCAAATCGGGCAGATTATCGCGCGGCAGTAGCACTACCCGCATACCAGCCTTATAGGCCGCCATGGCTTTTTCTCTAAGCCCGCCAATGGGCAGCACGCGGCCCCGCAGGGTAATTTCGCCCGTCATGGCTACGTCTCCCCGCAGCGGCGCGCCCGAAAAGGCAGAAATCACCGCTACCGCCATGGTAACCCCGGCAGAGGGGCCGTCTTTTGGCACGGCGCCCTCCGGCGCGTGAATGTGCAGGTCGTATTTCTCGTAAAAATCCACCGGCACCTGTAAAAAGTCTACCCGGCTGCGAATACAGCTGATGGCCGCCTGCGCCGACTCTTTCATCACGTCGCCGAGCGACCCGGTAAGCTGAATTTTGCCCGACCCGGGAAAAGCGGCGGCCTCTACCGGCAGCAGTTCGCCGCCCACGCTTGTCCACGCCAAACCGTTGGCCAGCCCCACCGCGCCTTGTTCGGCCGGGGGTTCGGGTTTGTACCGGCGGGGGCCTAAGTATTCCTCTAAATCCGCCGCCTTTATGCGCACCTGCGTGGCCTCGCCGCTTACCAGCTTGCGGGCGGCCTTACGGCAAAGGGCGGCCAGCTCTCGCTGTAAGCCCCGCACGCCGGCCTCTTTTACGTAGCCGTCTATAATGGCGTACAGCGCCCCGCCGGAGAGGCGGAAGGTGGCGGCCGAAAGCCCGTGGCGCTTTACCTCGCGCGGCAGCAGGTGGCGGCGGGCGATCTGGTACTTCTCTTCCCTTGTGTAGCTGCCAAGGGTAATGACCTCCATGCGGTCGTGCAGCGCTTCGGGAATGGCCGACTCGTCGTTGGCGGTGAGCACAAAGAGCACCCGCGAAAGGTCAAAGGGAATCTCTAAAAAATGGTCTTCAAAATGGCTGTTTTGCTCGGGGTCAAGCACCTCTAACAGCGCAGAGGCGGGGTCGCCGCGGTAGTCGGCCCCCAGCTTGTCTATTTCGTCCATTAAAATAAGGGGATTCTCGCACCCCGCCTGCCGCACGGCTTCCATAATGCGGCCGGGCATAGAGCCGATGTAGGTGCGCCGGTGGCCGCGAATGTCGGCCTCGTCTCGCACGCCGCCAAGAGAGATGCGCACGTAGGCGCGATTCATGCACTTGGCCAGCGAGCGGGCAATAGAGGTTTTGCCCACGCCCGGCGGGCCCACTAAGCAGAGAATCTGCCCCTTTAAATCCGGCGCCAGGGCCCGCACGGCTATCCACTCTAAAATGCGGTCTTTTACCTTTTGCAGGCCGTAGTGGTCGGCGTTGAGCAGGCGCTCGGCACGCTTTAAGTCGCAGCTTTCCGGCTTAATTACCCCAAAGGGCAGGGCCAGCACGGCGTCTAAATACACCCGCACCACCGTGGCCTCGTGCGAACCCGCCGGCATTTTAGAGAGCTTGTGCACTTCTCTCAGCAGTTTTTCACGCGTGGCGTCCGCCACCGGCAGTTTTTCTACCCGGGCGCGGTATTCTTCCGCTTCTTCCTGCGGGTTGTCGTCTTCGCCCAGCTCTTCAGAGATAGCCCGCATTTGCTCGCGCAGGTAGTAGTCGCGCTGGTTATCGTCCATATTTTCGCGCACGCGGTGCTCTATTTCCATTTCGAGCTTCAGCAGTTCCGTCTCTTTTTGCAAGGCGGCGACCAGCGCCTCGCTGCGGGCCAAAATGTGCTGCTGCTCCAGCAGGGTTTGGCGCACCTCTGCGTCAAAGGGCAAATTGCCGGCTATGTAGTCGCACAGCCGCCCCAGGCGGCGGGTGTGGGTCACCTCTAAGGCAAGATCCGGCGGCAGTTTGGCGTTGGCTTTGGCGTAGGTTTGAAAAGCGGCCTTTACCGCCCGCAGCAGGCCCAGCCCCTCCGGCTGTAGCTGCATTTCGCGGTCAAGGTCAGGGAGCGATACCACCTGCGCTTTAAAGAAGGGGTCGCTTTGCTGCATTTCCAGCAGGCGGCCGCGCTCTACGCCGTCTGCCATAACCCGCACGCCTTCGCCCGGCAGTTTAATAATGGAGCGAATGTGGGCAATACAGCCGACTTCAAATAGCCCCGCCGCTTCCGGTTCTTCTTCGCGCATGTCGCGCTGGGCGGTTAAAAAGACCATGCGTTCGCCCGAGAGCGCCTCGTACACCGCCTGAATGGAGCGGCTGCGGCCAACGTCAAAATGAATTTGCATACGCGGAAACACCACAAGCCCCCGCAGGGCAATCAGAGGCATGGTGCGAACTTCTGGTTGTTTCATGTACAAAATCGGGCTCCTTTAAATGCTTGTAACAAACGCCCTCCGCACTTGAAGCGGGGGGCGCGGGGCGCCGGGTTTTTACTTCTTAAAAGCGGCGCCCCGCCGGGTATCACCATAAGCCGGGAAAATGGGAAAGAGGCGGCTTACGAAACGTCTTTTTGGGTGCGGCGGGCAGGCTTGCGGCGGGCAATAACGGCCGCTTCCCTACCCTCTACAAAAGCGGGGGTTACGGTGACACGCTCAATAGAATCGTCTGACGGGACGGTAAACATAAGCTCGCCCAGCAGATTTTCCATAACCGAGCGCAGTCCGCGCGCGCCGGTGTTGCGCTTGAGCGCCGCGTCGGCGATGGCGTTCGTCACGGCGCTCTCCCTGAACGCCACGAACGCCGTGGCCGACCCCGCTTCGGCCTCATCCGCCCAGCCCGAGGT
>CANQGN010000149.1 GCA_947623215.1 uncultured Clostridia bacterium | reverse complement strand
TGTGGCGGTTTTATGCCGATACCTGCACGGCAGAGCACCACTTTTTGCCGCCGGATAATCGGCAGGAGCAGCCGGTCGCAGCCACCGCCGCCCGCACGTCGCCCACCAATATCGGCCTCATGCTGCTTTCCTGCGTGGCGGCGGAGGCGCTCTCGATTATCTCTGAAAAAGAAATGGTCGAGCGCATTGCGGCCGCCTACCGCAGCGTAGAGCGACTGGAGCGCTGGCAGGGCCATTTGCTTAACTGGTACAGCACCACAACTCTTGCCCCCCTTACCCCCCGCTACTGCTCTACGGTAGATTCCGGCAACTACGCCTGCTGCCTGACGGCGGTAAAAAATCGCCTGTCGGAGCTGCCAGACCCCGCCGCCCGAGCGCTCGCCGCCAAAATGGAGCGGGAGCTGGCCGGCACCGACTTTCGCCCCCTTTACAACCCCCGCCGCCGGTTACTGCACATTGGGTTTGACTTAGAAGCGGGTCGCCTGTCGCCCGGTTATTACGACATGCTGATGAGCGAATGCCGCATGACGAGTTATTTTGCGATTGCCCGGCGGCAGCTGCCCAAAGAGCACTGGAGCGCCCTTTCGCGCACCTTAACCCGCTGCGGGGCATACGCCGGCCCGCTCTCGTGGAGCGGCACGGCCTTTGAATACGGAATGCCGGCCATTTTGCTGCCGAGCGAGCAAGGCACCCTGTTTTACGAGGCGGCGGCCTTTTGCGTGGCCTGCCAGCGCCGCCACGCCCGCCCCGGGCAGCCTTGGGGCACGTCGGAGAGCGGCTACTACGCTTTTGACGACGAGCTTAACTACCAGTACAAAGCCCACGGCACCCCCGCGCTGGCCTTAAAGTGGCTGCCAAAAGGCGAGCGGGTGGTAGCCCCCTACGCCTCTTTTTTGGCGCTGCCTACGGCGCCCGCTGCGGCGGTGCGCAATTTACAGGCGCTGCAGGCCCTTGGCGCGGTGGGGCGCTACGGCTTTTACGAGGCGGTGGATTTTACCAAAACCCGCTGCCGAAACGCGCCCTATGCCGTCGTGCGCAGCCAAATGGCCCACCACGTGGGCATGAGTTTGTGCGCCCTGACCAACGCTTTAACTGAAAACCGCCTGCAAACGCTCTTTATGCAGGGCGAGGCGGCGGGGGCGGCGTCGTTACTGCAAGAAAAAATTCCGGAAGGGGCCGCGCTGCTCACCCATCGCCTGCGCGAGGCCGGGCCGGTGAAACCCCGCCTGCCGATAAGGCAAAGCGGCGGGGTGCGCCCGCCCAATGAGAACGCTCCCGCCGCCCTGCTGCTCTCTAACGCTACCACCCGGCTGCTTGCGGCCTCTACCGGTCTTTGCCGCACCCTATACCGCGGGCTGCTTGGCACCGCCGCCCCGGCGGACGTGTACGAGCAAGCCCCCGGCTTTTGCCTGTTTTTCGGCCAGAAAGGGGCGCTTTACCCCCTTACCGCCGCACCCCATTACCAGCGGCAGGGGCGGGGCTTCGCCGCCACGCCGCAGGGGATGCGCTACACGGCAAAAGAAGGCGCCCTTACGGCAGAAATGACCCTGCGGCTATCATCCGAGCGGCCGGCGGAGATTCGCACCATTACGCTGCGCAACCGCTCCAACGCGCCGGTGGAGGCGGAGCTTCTGGTTTACTTTGAACCCCGCTTGTGCGAACCCGAAAAAGCGGCGGATCACCTGGCCTTTTGCCGGTTATTTTTAGAAGCGGAGCAAAAAGAAGACGGCCGGGTGACCTTTGTGCGCCGCCCCCGCCCGGGGGAGGCCCCCGCCGCCTTAACCGCCGGGTTTACAAACTGTAAAACGCCGCCTCAAACCTGCCTGCGGGCGACCGACGCCCTAACGGTAAACGGCGGCGGATACCGCTTTGCCCCACGCCTTGCCCAAACCGGCGCGCTGCCCGCCCCCTGCTTTTGCCAGCGCGTAGCCTTGCCGATTCGCCCCCGCGCCGCCGTTACCTTAACCTTTGTTATCGCCTACGGCGAAACCGCCGAGCAGGCGGAGGAGGCCTTTCGCCTTGCCCCCGGCGACAAACCGGCCGAAAGCCCCTTGCTTGCCGCCGACGCCGAAAGCCGCCTGGCCTTTCGGCTGCTGCCCGCCCTTGCCGGGCTAAGCCCGCTCACCCGCAGGGGCGGGGGCGGCTACACCCGGGCGGATTTATGGCGGGCGGGGCTTTCGGGCGATTTTCCGCTGGCAGCGGGGGTAGTAAAAAGCGAAGAAGAAGCCGCCGCCCTCAGCCCCTTTTTGGGGGCGTGGGCAAAGCTTGCCGATTTGGGGGTAAAAAGCGACCTTTGCCTGCTCTTTCGCGAGCGGGGGGAATACGACCGGCCGGTGCGCTCTGCGCTGGAAGCACTGCTGCAAAACGCGGGACTGCTGCCGCTGCTCGGCCGCCCCGGCGGGGTGCATTTACTGAACCTCACCGCTTACCCCCCGGCAACGCGGCGGGCAGTGCTCTCTGCCGCCGTGGTGCGGGTAGACAAACTGCCCCCTTTACCCGAACCCCCGCGCGGGGCAGGGCTGCCTACCATTCTCCCCGCCGCGCCAGACAAGGCACCCTACACGCCGCAGCTGCGCTGCCGGGGCGGGTATTTCAGCCACGGGCGGTTTGTGGTAACCGGCCGCCCCCGCCAGCCCTTTACCCACATTTTGGCCGCGCCGGGCTTTGGCACCCAGCTTTCTCACCGCTCGCTCGGCTTTACGTTTGCTAAGAATGCCCGCGAAAACCGCCTGACCCCCTGGAGCAACGACGCGGTAACCGACCACGTGGGCGAGCGGCTGCTGCTGTGCGGGGCGTGGGTGGATTTAATCGACGGCAGCACCGCCGTGTTCTCCCCCCGCGCGGCGGAATATTACGGCCGGGCGGCGGGGAGACGCTACCGGGTAACCGTGCGGGTGGGCGAGCGCCACAAGCGGGTGGAGGTGGCCTTTGAAGCCCCCCTCTCCCCCGGCGAGCGGCTGTGTTACCTCACCCTGCCGACCTTAGACTTTGACCGCCGCCACGCCCACTGCCTGCAATTTGGCGAAGTGGAAGGAACGCCCACCGTAACCCAACCCTTTAACACCGCCTTCGGCGGCAGCATGGCGCTTACCTGCGACCGCCCCTTTCACGTTTTTCATTCCCTTGCCGGATTGTTTCACGGGCGGCAGGAAGAAAATCCCCCCGCCCACCCGCCGGTGCTGGCCGTAAGCGTAACTGCTGCCGAACGCTGCTGCACCTTTACGCTGGCTTATGGCGAAAGCCCAAAGCGCGCGGCGGCAGAGGCTGCCGCGCCGGGCGAATTGGCCCCAGACGAGCTGCGCTTTGCCCCCCGCCTTACCAGCGGCTGCCCGTCGCTTGACGTGATGATTAACGACTTTGCGCCTCATCAGGCCATTGCCGCGCGGCTGTATGCCCGCACCGGGTTTTCGCAAAGCTCCGGCGCATACGGCTTTCGCGACCAGCTGCAAGACGCCGACAACCTGCTGCTGCTAAACCCCGCCTTTGCCCGGCGGGGGCTGCTGCTTTGCTGCCGCCGCCAGTTTGAAGAGGGCGACGTGCTGCACTGGTGGCACGAGCTGCCGGGCGGCCCGGCGGGGGTGCGCACGCGGTGCAGCGACGACGCCCTGTGGCTGCCGCTGGCGCTTGCCCGGTACGTTACCGCCACTGGCGAAGAAGAAATTTTGCGGCTAAACGTGCCCTTTATAACCGCGCCGCCCCTTGCCCCCGGCCAAACCGAGCGGTACGACGCCGCTTTTGGCATCGGTGCGGAAGCCACGGTGTATGAGCACGCCCGACGGGCGATTGCGCGGCTTTGCTTTAGCCCCCGGGGGCTGGCGCTGATAGGCAGCTGCGACTGGAACGACGGTTTTTCGTCCGTTGGAACAGCCGGGCGGGGAGAGAGCGTATGGCTGACCCAGTTTGCCGCGC
>CANQGN010000148.1 GCA_947623215.1 uncultured Clostridia bacterium | reverse complement strand
CATCCCGGCGGGGGAGCTGCCGGGCTTGCAGCGAGAAGTACGGCAGGAGCCCGCCATGGCCCTCTGCGGCGGGGCGGACGGGCTGGACTTTTACCGCGCCATTGCCCGCGACTGGCCGGTCGCTTTAAAACCCGGCGGCGCCCTGCTGGTAGAGGTGGGCGACGGCCAGGCGACACCGGTGGCGGCGCTGCTGCAAGCGGCATTTGAAACGGTTTATATTACCCCGGATTTAAACGGGACCCCCCGGGTGCTCTGCGCCGCCGAACGGCGCGATGATGAAGCAAACAACCCGGAGAAATGAGGAGAAAACATGGCAGAGAAAAAAGCAACCACCCCCAAGGCGGCCCGGGCGGCCGCCACGCCGGAGGAACGCAAAAAGGCGCTGGAAACCGCCCTGCAACAAATTGAAAAAGACTTTGGCAAAGGTTCCATTATGAAGCTGGGCGAAAACACCGCCATGAACGTAGAGGCGATTTCTACCGGGTCGCTCTCGCTTGACATGGCGCTGGGTATCGGCGGCGTGCCCCGCGGGCGCATTGTAGAAATTTACGGGCCGGAATCCTCCGGCAAAACCACCATTGCCCTGCACGTGGTGGCCGAGGCGCAAAAGCAGGGGGGCGAGGCCGCCTTTATAGACGTAGAGCACGCCCTCGACCCCGTTTACGCCCGTGCGCTGGGTATTGACATCGACTCCCTGCTGGTCTCGCAGCCAGACAGCGGCGAAAGCGCACTGGAAATTGCCGAGGCGCTGGTGCGCTCCGGCGCCATAGACGTGGTGGTCATCGACTCGGTGGCTGCGTTGGTACCCAAGGCAGAAATAGAGGGCCACATGGGCGACAGCCATGTGGGGCTGCAAGCCCGGCTGATGTCGCAGGCGCTGCGCAAGCTCACGAGCTCGGTCGCCCGCACCAACTGCCTGGTCATCTTTATTAACCAGATGCGCGATAAAATCGGCGTGATGTTCGGCAACCCCGAGACCACCACCGGCGGCAAGGCGCTCAAATACTACGCCTCAGTGCGTATTGACATTCGCCGTATAGAAACGCTCAAATCCGGCGGGCAGATGATAGGGTCCCACACCCGCGCCAAGGTGGTAAAAAACAAGGTGGCGCCCCCCTTCCGCGAGGGCGAGTTTGACATTATGTACGGCGAGGGCATTTCGCGCGAGGGCGAAATTGTGGATATGGGCGTGGCCGCCGATATCATTCAAAAAAGCGGGGCCTGGTTCTCTTACAAAGGCGAGCGGCTGGGCCAGGGCCGCGACAACGTTAAAAAACTGCTGCGCGAGCAGCCGGAGCTGGCGGCCGAGCTGGAAGGGCTGATTCGCCAAAAGTTTGACGCTCGCCATGCCGCCGCCCCGGCAGACGCTCCCGAGGCGGCGCCCGCTCCCCCGGCGGAGCCAACCCCCGCCGCCCCGGCCGTTGATTTAGACATATCGGTGGACGACGACGAATGACGGTGCTGGCCGTCTCGCCGCTTCGCCGCCGGCTGGTGGCGGTGACGTTAAGCGACCTGCCGACCCCCGTGGAGATAGACGCCGAGGTGTGGCAACTGACCGGCCTTGCGGTGGGCGACGAGGTGTCGCCCGCCGCGTGGCAGCGGCTGGCAGAAGAATCGGATCGCCAGCGGGCCTATGAAAAGGCGCTTTCCTTGCTCGACTACCGCGCCCATTCCCGCCGGGAGCTGGGCGATAAGCTGCGGCGGCTGTTCCCGCCCCCGGCGGTGGAGCAGGCGTTAGAGGCGGTAGAGGCGCTGGGGCTGATAGACGACGAAGCCTACGCCGCCGATTTGGCGGAGGAGTACGCCCGCTCTCGCCGCTACGGCGCCGCCCGGGTGGTAAACGAGCTGCTGCGGCGGGGGATAGACCGCGAAACGGCGCGGGCGGCGGCAGAGGCCGCCTGCGGAGACGAGGCGGAAGAAACGCTGCTTTGCCTGCTGCGCGAGCGGTACAGCCCCCTGCCGACCGACCGGCGGGAGCTGGCAAAAGTAACGGCGGCGCTGGTGCGCCGGGGATATACCTACGAGCAAATTCGCCGGGCGCTGCGGCAGCTGGCGGGGGAGGAATGAGCATGGCGGTTTTGGTAGCAATGATTTCGCTCGGCTGCCCGAAAAATCAGGTAGACGCCGAGGCCATGCTCGCCGCCCTGGCGGCGGAAGGGTTTACGGTAACAGACGATGTGGCGGCGGCGGACGCGGTGGTGGTAAACACCTGCGGCTTTATAGAAGATGCCCGCCGGGAGGCGGTAGAAACTATTTTAGAGACCGCCGAGCTTAAACGCACCGGCCGCCTGCGGGCGCTGGTAGTTACCGGCTGTTTGGCCGAGCGCTATCGGGATGAAATTCTCAGCGAAATGCCGGAGGTAGACGCCGTTTTGTCTCTCGGCCGCAACGGCGAAATTGCGGCGGCGATTCGCCGGGCGCTTGGCGGCGAGCGGTTGGGGCTGTACGGCAGCCAAAGCACGCTGCCGCTGTGCGGCGAGCGGCGGCTGCTCTCGCCCCCCTACACCGCTTACTTAAAAATTGCAGAGGGCTGCAACAACCGCTGCGCCTACTGCGCCATTCCCGCGATTCGGGGGCCGCTGCGCTCTCGCCCGCTGGGGGAGGCGGTAGAGGAGGCCCAAAGCCTTGCCGCCGCCGGGGTGCGCGAGCTGGTGGTGGTAGCGCAAGACACCACCCGTTACGGCGAAGACCTGTATGGCGAGTGCCGCCTGCCCGAACTGCTGCGGGCGCTTTGCCAAATAGAGGGGCTGCACTGGGTGCGGCTGCTTTACGCTTACCCCGACCGGATTACATCGGCGCTCTGCGAAGTGCTGCAAAGCGAGCCAAAAATGGTAAAATATTTAGACCTGCCCCTCCAGCATTGCTGCGGCCGGGTGCTGCGCAGCATGAACCGCCCGGGCGACCGCGCCAGCCTTACCGCCTGCATTGCCCGCTTGCGGCAGGCCGTGCCGGGCATTACTCTGCGCACCACGGTGATGGTGGGCTTTCCGGGCGAAACGGAAGAAGAATTTAACGAGCTGTGCGACTTTGTGCGCGAAATGCGTTTTGAGCGGCTGGGCTGCTTTGCTTTTTCAGAAGAAGAGGGTACCCCGGCGGCTACGCTGCCCGGCGCCATTCCCCCCCGCGTGCGGCTGCGCCGACAAGAGATTTTAACCGAGCAGCAAAGCTTTTTGCTGCGCGAGCTGACCGGGCAAAAGGTGGGGCGGCAGCTGGAGGCGCTGGTAGAGGGCTACGACTCCGCCCGCGGGCGGTACGTTTGCCGCACCGCCGCCGACGCGCCGGAAATCGACTGCAAGGCCTATGTGGCCTCCCCCGTTCCCCTCATCCCCGGGCAGTTTGTGCCCGTGCGGGTAACGGGTACGGACGAACTGGATTTACTGGCCGAGCTGGAGGGCCCACCCCAATCCAATTGAGAGGAACTGCGAACCATGAATATACCCAATCGCCTCACCCTGTTGCGCATGATCATGACCCCGCTGCTGCTGCTCTTGCTGCTTTGGCCGTTCCCATTGCACGACTTTGCGGCGCTGGCGGTTTTCGCCCTTGCCTCGCTTACCGATTTACTGGACGGCCAGCTGGCCCGCCGCCGGGGGCTGGTGACCGATTTTGGCAAATTTTTAGACCCCATTGCCGATAAAATGCTCACCACCGCCGCCCTCATCGGCTTTGTGGCGCTCGGCCGGGGGTACGGTATTGCCTGGGTGGTCTTTTTTACCCTCGCACGGGAGTTCGCCGTCGCCTCGGTGCGAATGCTGGCCGCCGCCTCGGGGGTGGTCATTGCGGCGGACGGCTTTGGCAAGGCCAAAACCGTTTGCCAAATGACGGCGATTATGCTCACCCTGTTTGCCTACGGGCTGGCAGACGCGCTCGCCCGCTTTGCCCCGGCGGCGGCAGCAGCCGGGGCGGGGGCGCTGC
>CANQGN010000147.1 GCA_947623215.1 uncultured Clostridia bacterium | reverse complement strand
ACCTGCTTTTTGTAAGCGCCCAGCTGCACGGCCAGCAAAATGGCCGCCACGCCGCCTACTACTTCGCCAATACCCGAAAGGGCGTTGCCGCCCGCAATGGTAAACAGGCCGCCCACCGCCGAAAAGCCGCCGACGACGTAGCTCATGCCTACCACAAAGCCAGAGAAGGGGCGGTCGGGGGTCATGCCGTTAAAATTATCGCGCAGCGTTTTTAAGGTTTTCACCAGCTTGGTGTAGTACACCAAAAAGAGCGCCAACACGGCGGCCACTACCAGTAACACAACCACCAACATGCCGCCGACCATAGAGCCCAGCTGCGTGAACTCGTAGCCGTACTGCGCGCCGAACTGCTCGGCAAATTCTTCCATAATCTCCTGCGAAATAGCGCCAGAGAAAGCCAGCAGCCCCAAGGCGCAAATGGCCACCGCCACGGTGGCAATCCACAGGCAAACCAGCTGAATAATGGTGATAACGCGAATCATGGTAACGCCGGTGGTAGAAAGCATGGGGGCGGTATCTGACCGGCAGGTGGCGTAAATCAGCCACAAACCCACGCAAATCAAAATGGGCAAAACCATGGAAAGCACGCCGGAAAGGTCCGCGCTCTGGTAATAGCTGTTGGCGGTCAGCTTGCCCAGCAGCTCAAACCCCAGCGAGACGGAGTAGAGCACAAGAGCCACCAAAAAAAGGGTAGAGCGGCCAATGCTTTTAATGGCCGCCACCAGCGGGTTAATGGCAACGGGCGCCGGTGCTCCGCCCGGCATGCCCCCCGGTATTCCACCCGGTATGCTGCCTGGTATGCCGCCCGGCACACCGGCGGGCGGGGGCGGGGTTGCCCCGGCGGGGTTTTGCTGCAAACGGCAGGGGCAAACCTCGCCGTCCGGCACTTCGCGGCCACAGTAGGTACAATACATAACGACATCTCCTTTTTCTTTTCTGTTTGTTCTGTGGGTTATCCCGCTCCCCCACGGGGCGGGCCAATGCCTGTCTTTATTCCTCCAGCGGGTGGCGGGCCAGGTAGCTTTCTAAAATCAGCACCGCCGAAAGGGCGTCTACCGCCGCCTTGCGCTTTTTGCCCCGCGCCCCGGCGGCGTTTAAGGCGGTGTGGGCAAGCAGGGTGGTGCAGCGCTCGTCTACTAAAGAGACGGGCAGCCCGGCGGCCTCGCCCAGCGCCTTGGCAAAGGCGGCGCACTTTTGCGCCCGCTCGCCGCGCGAACCGTCCATATTCAACGGTTCGCCCACCACCAGCCGGGCCGCGCCAAGCTCTTTTGCCCGCCGCGCCACGGCGGCAATCAGCGCCGCCGGGTTCCGCTCGGTTATCACCCCCACGGGGGTGGCCAGCCGCTGGCCCTCGTCGCACACCGCAAGGCCGGTGCGCACGTCGCCGTAATCCACCGCTACAATAATCATTGGTCTTTTTGCAGCTTCAGCGAAATATCAAACGCCCGCACCGAGTGAGTCAGGGCGCCGACGGAGATAATATCTACCCCCGTTTGGGCTACCGCCCGCAGAGTCTCCTCCGTAATGCCGCCGGAAGCCTCGGTCAGCGCCCGCCCGGCAATGAGCTCTACCGCCCGCCGCATTTCGTCGCAGGTCATGTTGTCTAACATAATAATGTCTGCGCCCGCTTCCACCGCCTCGGCCACTTCGGTTAAATTGCGGGTTTCTACCTCTATTTTGACCGTGTGCCCCACCTTTTGGCGCACCGCCGCCACCGCCGCCGATATGCCGCCTGCGGCGTCGATGTGATTGTCTTTGAGCATGGCGCAGTCAGAGAGATTCAGCCGGTGATTTTTGCCCCCGCCGCAGGTAACGGCGTATTTTTGCATGGCCCGCAGCCCGGGCAGGGTTTTGCGGGTGTCGGCAATCACGGCCTTTGTACCGGCGGTGAGCGAAACCAGCCGCCGGGTGGCGGTGGCAATGCCGGAGAGATGCTGAATTAAATTCAGCGCCGTGCGCTCGCCCTTGAGCAGCAGCGGCAGCGGCCCCGCAACAGTGGCGAAGACCTCGCCCTTTTGCAGGGCGTCGCCGTCTTGTTTAAAGGTTTCAAAGGTAAAGTCAGACGAAAGCAGAGTAAACACCCGCAGCGCTTCGCCCAGCCCGCACAGCACACCGTCGTCTTTGGCAAGAAAATTGGCCCGGCCGGTCGCCCCCGGCGGCAGCAGCCAGTCGGTGGCGGCGTCAAGGTAGGGCAAATCCTCCCGCAGGGCGGTTTGAATCACCTGGTCTACGTAAAATTCCGGCAACATCATGGCAAGGGAAGCTCCTTTAAAATAATATGCGCCACGGTGGCGAGCGAAAGGGTCTCTACGTATTCCCGCGTTAGGGCAAAGCGACCGCTGCGCAGGCGGTTTAAGTAGCGGTCTACCTCTTTTAGCCCTTCGCGCACCGCGCCGTAGTCGGGCAGCACAAAGCAGGTGCGCTGCATAATGTCGTTTATCGCCCGGTCCAGCCCGGCGGGCAGCGGGGCGCCGGCTACGTCGTCCGGCGCGGGCAGCGGGGGCGGGGTAAAGGTTTCTCCCTTACTGCGGCGGGTAATGTCTTCCGCCGCGCGGCGGCCGAACACCAGCCCCTCCAGCAGCGAGTTAGAGGCCAGCCGGTTTTTGCCGTGCACCCCCGTGCAGGCGCACTCCCCGGCGGCATACAGGCGGTCTAAATCCGTTTTGGCGTTTAAATCTACCTGAATGCCCCCCATTAAGTAATGGTGGCAGGGGAAAATGGGAATGGGCTCGCGGGTTAAATCCACGCCGGAGGCCAAACACTTCTCATAAATCATGGGGAAGCGGGCCTTTAAAAAGTCCGCCCCTTTGTAGGCAATGTCTAAGTAAAAATGCTCGTCGGCCTGGCGGCGGCTTTCTAATATAATGGATTTCGCCACCACGTCGCGGGGGGCGAGCTCCAGCCGGTCGTCGTACAAATGCATAAACCGCTCTTTTTTGCAATTGATAAGGTAAGCGCCCTCGCCCCGCACCGCCTCGCTGATTAAAAACCGCTGGCGGGTCTGCTCGCCCCCGGCAAAGGCGGATGGGTGAAACTGCACGTAATGCAAATTAGAAATATGGCACCCCAGCTCCCACGCCAGCCGCACGCCGTCTCCGGTAGAGACGGGCGAGTTGGTGGTGTAGCGGTAAACCTGCCCAATGCCGCCGGTGGCCAGCACCACGTAGGGGGCGGCCAGCACTTCGGCTTTTCCGCCCTGCAATAAATAGACCAAAAAGCCGCCGTCTACCCGCCGCAGCCGGTAAACGACTGCGTCTTCTGCCACCGTAATATTGGCCGAAGCCCGCGCGGCGGCGCACAGGCGGACGGCAATCTCGTGCCCCGTAGAGTCTTTGTGGTGCACAATGCGCCGCCGGGAATGCCCGCCCTCTAAGGTGGCGTTGAGCGTACCGTCCGGCCGACGGTCAAATTCCACGCCGTAG
This sequence comes from uncultured Clostridia bacterium, assembly GCA_947623215.1. Taxonomy (GTDB): domain Bacteria; phylum Bacillota; class Clostridia; order Oscillospirales; family Acutalibacteraceae; genus UMGS1484. The sequence goes on along the minus strand of CANQGN010000147.1, from coordinate 541 downwards.
CGCTCCATCAACCGCAGCACGTCGCCCGGGCCCTCGCGCACCAGCACCTCTACCGCCGCAGGGTTGTTTTCGCGGTGACCGGCAATCATGGTATCTTCTATGTGGCGTTCGTAAGAGTCGTGCGTAACGTCCAGCACGGCCGCAACGCCGCCCTGCGCGAGGTCGGTGTTGGTGTCGGCCATTTTGCCTTTGCAGAGCACCAGCACGCGCATGGTGGGGGGAAATTGCAGCGCACAATATAAACCGGCCACGCCGCTGCCGATTACAATGGCGTTATACGGTTGCCGCACAAGCAGGACTTCCTTTATCATAAACTCTCGGCGGTGGGCGAACCCCGCCGCACCAAAAAATGACACAATGAAACTTGGTTATTTTAACTATATCACAAACAACGCGCGTTTGCAAGGCTTCGGGGGGCAATGTTTTTCTCCTTTTTTAAGATTCCTTTGTTCGCCCCGCCCCGCCGCCTGCCGCCCGCCGCCAAAAAATCACCGCCGCCGGGGCGGAAAGCAGGGCGGTCAAACCCTCTGCCAGCGCGGGG